>JBGQGI010000009.1:0-15093 GCA_041497375.1 Candidatus Dormibacteraceae bacterium
ACTTGCCTGCGAGCAGCCCGCCGGCAAACCGGAGCATACCCCCCAGCTCGTAGTCCATCTCGTACACGACGTGCGTGCCGGCTTTGGTCTCCGAGTACGTGTACGCCCAGGTTCCCTTCAAAGGCCCGCGGATGAACTTGCCGGCGCACTTCTTCGGTCTGACCCACTTCGTCTGCTCGACCTCGACCGTCTCTTTCAGCCCGCCGGGCAGGTTGAGGTGGTAGCGATATTGGGTCCCCTTGCCTGGTGGCTTGCGGTCGAGCTGTTCCACCCTGGCGACGTCTTTCGACCATTTGGGGACGTTAGGAACGTCCTCCTGCACGACCGCCCAAACGCGTGCGGCGGGTGCGTCGATATCCACTGTCTCGCGGAGCTTGGCCATCCTGCGATCATCAACTTTAGTGCGAGAGCCTCGAGGGATTTCCGGTGAACCGGCCCCGCGCCGGATGCTCGGAGCCCTCCGGCACCGCAACTACCGCCTCTTTCTGATCGGCCAGATCATCTCGACGATCGGGACCTGGATGCAGAGCGTCGCCATGCCGTGGCTGGCGCTCCAGCTCACGCACAACGCTCTCCTCGTCGGACTCGTGCTGGCAGCGCAGTTCATGCCGGTCCTGCTGGGCAGCCAACTCGGCGGCGTGGTCGCCGACAGGTATCGCAAGCGCACGGTGTTGTTGGTCACCCAGACGGTGTTCACCATCCCGAGCTTTGCGTTGTTCCTGGTCAGCGCCACGGGCCACGCGCAGTTCTGGATGATCGTGGTCGCTGCTATCGCGACAGGCACCATCAACCTCTTCGATGTTCCGTCGCGTCAGTCATTCGTCATCGAGATGGTGGGGCGGCAGGACCTGATGAACGCGATTGCGCTCAACTCGTCGGTCTTCAACCTCGCGGCCGTCGTCGGCCCCGCGGTCGCCGGCTTGCTCATCGCGGCGGTCGGCGTGCCGATCTGCTTCCTGGCGAACTCTGTGAGCTACCTGGCAGCGATAGTCGCGCTGCTGCTCATGCGGGACCTGCCGGCAGTCGTGCGTGAAGGGGCGGAGCAGCCCATCTTCGCGCGGATCGTGGAAGGCGCGTCGTATGCGCGCCACGAGCCTTTGGTCGGGATGCTCCTCGTCGCCGTCGCCGTCTTCTCTCTTTTCGCGATGAATCGTTTGACGCTGATCCCCTTCTTCGCCGACCAGGTGCTGGGCGTAGGCGCCAGGGGCTTCGGGTTCCTCTTGGGCTCGATGGGGCTAGGTGCTCTGACGGGCGCGTTGACCCTGGCCCTCAGTCCTGGCGCGAGCGATCCGCGACGTCAGTTCTGGATGGCGATGATCTGGGTCGCCGCTCTGCTCGCTTTCTCGATTTCCAGGGTGTTCCCTATATCGCTCGTGGCTCTGTTCATCGCCGGCTACGGCCAGATCTCATTCGTGGCGACGGCCAACAATCGCATCCAGACGACCACGCCGGACCATCTGCGCGGCAGGGTGATGGCGCTCTATGCGCAAGCGCTCATCGGGGTCGGGCCGATCGGAAGCTTGCAGGCCGGCGCTCTCGCGACCCTGTTCGGCGCTCCGTGGGCGATGGCGATCGGCGCCGTGGTCGCCGGGACGGTCGTGCTGGCAATCCGGATCGCGCGACCGTACGTCTTCGCGCCGCCCCCCGAGCTTGGAGCTACCTAGTCCCGAGGAAGGTAGCGCGGGAGCTCGGCGAGTGAGCTCAAGTGACGCAGCTCGAGGTGTGCGGCGATCCCGTCGTGGATCTCGGCGATCGCCTTCGGGTTGACGAAGGTCGCGGTGCCCACCTGCACCGCAGAGCAGCCTGCGACCAGGAACTCGAGGGCATCCTCCGCAGTCGTCACCCCACCGATTCCGATCACCGGGATCCTCACCGCACGCGCTGCCTGGTGCGCGAGATGGACAGCGAGTGGGCGGATCGCGGGCCCTGACAGCCCGCCTGTGCGAAAGCTCAGCCTCGGCTTGTAGGAGTTCAGGTCGATCGACATCCCGACGAACGTGTTGACCGCGCACAGGGCGTCGGCGCCGGCGCTTTCGACCGCGCGAGCGATCACCCCGATGTCGGTGACCATGGGCGTGAGCTTCACCCACACCGGCAGGCTCGTGCGTTTGCGTACAGCCTCGGTGACGGCGGCGGCGGCCCGCGGGTCGTTGCCGAAGTACAGGCCGCCCTGCTCTACGTTGGGGCACGAGATGTTGATCTCGAAACCTGCGACTCCGGGCACGCCGTCGAGCCGAGCCGTCAGCTCCCCGTACTCGGATACCGACTCCGCGTTGATGTTGACCAGGACCGGGAAATCCCACGCAGCCCACTGGGGCGCGTAGTCGCGGATGAGCGCATCGACTCCGGGGCCTTGAAGGCCGATGGCGTTGAGCATTCCCGAAGGCGTCTCGACGATTCGGGGCGGCGCTGTGCCGGCACGGGCGCGCAGGAAGATCCCCTTCGAGACCATGCCGCCAAGGGCACGCCGATCGAGCAGCGGCACCTCGGTGCCGTAGCCGAAAGCACCTGAGGCGGCAAGCACGGGGCTGCGCAGCTTCATGCCGGCCACGCCCACGCTCATGTCGACAGTCATGCGGTGACTGCGTAGGGCAGGTGGGCCGGGAGCGCCGTCCAGTCGACGTCGGCGGCTCGATAGACGGGGCCCTCTTTGCACGCGCGGTCGTATCCCCCGCGAGTCAGAGGAACGGCACACCCGAGGCACACACCGGTGCCGCATCCCATGTACGTCTCGACCGCGACAAGCGCCTGCGGCCATCGGGCGGCGACCGCGGCCAGCATGCGATTCGGCCCGCAGGCCAGGACGACGTCTCCATCCGGCGCGGCCGCGACTGCGGACCCGGCCACGCCGCGCGATCCGTCATCGGTGGCCCAGATCACCTCGTCGCCCTCCGACTCTGAGCAGAGCTCCTCGCTGCTGCGAGCGCCGTGGACCCACGTCACCCGCATGCCGAGCGCGCTCGCCTCTTTGGCGGCCAGCGGCATGGGCGCGACGCCGAGTCCACCGCTGACCAGCACGGCGTTGCTCGGACCGGCGATGAGGTTGAATCCGTGTCCCAGCGGACCGAGGCAGCTGATCACTTCGCCTGGTCGCATCGCCACCAGCTGAGAGGTCCCTCTCCCCACCGCTTTGAGGACGATCTCGATACGCTCACCCTCCACCCGATAGACGGAGAAGGGCCGGCGCAGAAAAACTCCGGCCCAGCCGAGGTTGACGAACTGGCCGGCGCGGGCTGTCGCCGCAATCTCGGGTGCCGCCATCGAGATGACAACCATCCCGCGCGCGACCTCGCGGACGCCGGTGATCGGCGCGTTAAGCAGGAACACCTTGCCGCCACTCCACTATCGTCCGCACCTCCATCGCGGGCGGCCCTCCCCCGTCGCCGCTTTGTGGCGCACCAGCCTCCGACTCGACCAGCGCGACGGCCGTGTCGAGCGAGGTGAGGCACGGAATTCGCCGCTCGACCGCGGCGCGCCGGATTTCAAATCCATCTTTGAAAACCGGACCGCCGGCCTCGGCGGAGTCCGTGTAGATGTTCGACATCGTGTTGATCACGAGGTCGACCTCTCCATTGATGATGACATCCAGCACCGTCGGACCGGCGCCACCAATCTTGGCCACGACCTGTGGCGAGAAACCAGCCTGTTGGAGGGCCTTCGCCGTGCCCTCGGTCGCCACCAAACGGCAGCCCATCTCGACCAGGCGGGAGACGATGGGAAAGATCTCAGGCTTGTCCACGTCGGCGATGGTGAGCAGCACCGCTCCACCGCGCTTGACGTGAACTCCTGACGCGGCGAATGCCTTGCGAAGGGCCTCGCCCAGTGTGCGGCCGATGCCGATCGCCTCTCCCGTCGATTTCATCTCTGGTCCGAGGTATGAGTCCACAGCAGGCAGCTTGTTCATGGAGAACACCGGCGCCTTGACTGCGACCAGGTCGCGCGGTGGCACCAGCCCCGTCTTCCAGCCCATGTCCGAGAGCTTCTGCCCGAGCATCACCTTCGTCGCCATGTCCACCATCGGGATACCGGTGACCTTGGAAAGGAACGGGACTGTGCGTGACGCACGTGGATTGACCTCGAGCACGTGGACCTTGCCTCGATGTACGACGTACTGCACGTTGACCAGGCCTCGCAGCCGTAGATGCCGCGCGATCCGGACGGTGTAGTCGATCACATCGTCCATCTCGGATTGCTCGAGGCCCGCGGCGGGATAGACAGCGTACGAATCGCCTGAGTGCACGCCCGCCCGCTCCACGTGTTTCATCACGCCGGGGATGACGACAGTCTCGCCGTCAGTCACGGCATCGACCTCAACCTCGTCGCCCTGCAGGTACTTGTCGACCAGGACCGTGCCCCGCGGCATGGCGCCGATCGCCCAGACCATGTAGCGCTGCAGCTCGCGGCGGTCGTGCACGATCTCCATCGCCCGCCCGCCGAGCACATAAGACGGCCGCACGAGCACCGGGTAACCCGCGCGGTCCGCAATGCCGATGGCCTCCTCGACAGTGGTGGTCGTGCCGCCCACCGGTTGTGGGATCCCAATCGCATCGAGCGCCGCGGCGAAGGCCCGGCGATCCTCCGCAAGGTCTATCGCCTCGACGGCTGAGCCGAAGATGGCGAGGCCGCGTTCTTCCAGTGGTTGCGCGAGGTTGATGGCGGTCTGGCCACCAAACTGGACCAGCGCGCCGTCGACCTGTTCTGCCTCTGCGACCTGGGCGGCTCCATCGAGGTCGAGCGGCTCGAAATAAAGGCGGTCGGAGGTGTCGAAGTCGGTCGACACCGTCTCGGGGTTGGAGTTGGCCAGCACCGCGCGCACGCCGGATTTCCGAAGCGACCATGCGGCATGCACTGAGCAGTAGTCGAACTCGATGCCCTGGCCGATCCGGATCGGGCCGGACCCGATGACCAGGACCGTGCGCGAATCAACGGCGACGCTCTCGGTCTCGTCCTCCCAGCAGGAGTAGTAGTAAGGCGTGGCCGCCTCGAACTCGGCCGCGCAGGTGTCGACCAGCTTGTACGTCGGCGCCGACCTCTCGACCGCTTCGCCGCGCAGCGCGCCGATCATCGAATCGGAAAAACCCGCACGCCGAAGCTCGCGCACGTCTCCCTGCTTCTCGAGCCGGACTATGTTGGCCAGCCGATCGATGAACCATCGATCGATACCGCTGCGACGCGCCAGTGCAGCCACCTCGCCGCCTCCGCGCAGCGCATGCAGAAGGGCAAACAACCGGCGGTCGTTGGGCTGCTCTATGAGGTCGGCACGCTCCAACTCCGAGACTGACGGGGGCTTTTGCTCCAGCGACCGCATCGCCTTGGTCAATGCCGCCTCGAAAGTCCTCTCGATCGCCATCACCTCACCGGTGGAGGCCATCTGTGTGCCGAGGCGCCGGTCGCCTGCTGGGAACTTGTCGAACGGCCAGCGCGGAATCTTGACCACGCAGTAGTCGAGCGCCGGCTCGAATGCTGCGAACGTCCGGCCGGTCACCTCGTTTCTGATTTCCTCGAGCCGGCGGCCCACGGCTACTTTCGCAGCGACTCGCGCAATCGGATACCCAGTTGCCTTGGAGGCGAGCGCCGACGACCGGCTCACGCGAGGGTTGACCTCGATGACGTAGTAATCGGAGCTCTTCGGATCAAGCGCGAACTGCACGTTGCAGCCGCCCTCGATACCCAGAGCGCGAATGATCCGGATCGCCGACGACCGCAGCATCTGGTGGTCGCGATCCGAAAGCGTTTGCGCGGGTGCCACCACGATCGAGTCGCCTGTGTGCACGCCCATCGGGTCCAGGTTCTCCATGTTGCAGACGGTGATGCACGTGTCGGCGGCATCGCGCATCACTTCGTACTCGATCTCCTTCCATCCCCACAGCGAGCGCTCGACGAGCACCTGGTGAATCGGCGAGGCGGCAAGCCCGCGCTGCGCGATCACCTTCAGCTCGTCTGCGTTGGTCACGAAACCACCACCTGTCCCACCAAGCGTGTAAGCGGGCCTGATGACCAAAGGCAGGCCAGCCTTCGCCGCAAACTCATCGACCTCCGCCAGCGACTCGCATACCCTCGACGTCGGCACGGGCTCGCCGATGTTTTCGAGCATCTCCTTGAACGCCTGGCGATCCTCGGCTTTCCGGATGGTCTCGAGGCTGGCCCCGAGGAGCCGGACCTGGTAGCGCTCGAGCACCCCGGCCGTGGCGAGGTCGGTTGCGAGGTTGAGGCCGGTCTGGCCGCCCAGCGTCGGCAGCAACGCATCAGGCCGCTCGCGTGCGATGACTCGCTCCACCGCCTCGACTGTCAGCGGCTCGAGGTAGACGCGGTCGGCCACCTCTTCGTCGGTCATGATCGTCGCGGGGTTGGAGTTGACGAGCACCGTGACGATGCCCTCTTCGCGCAGCGCCTTACACGCCTGGGTGCCCGCGTAGTCGAACTCGGCAGCCTGGCCGATGACGATCGGTCCGGAGCCGAGGATCAGGACCTTCTTGGGCTTCGGCGGCTGAGACGCCCCGCCAACCGCCCTCAGCACAGGCCTTCGTTCGCGAACCATGTCGAGGAACCGGTCGTAGAGGTGCTGATTGTCCTGCGGGCCGGGACAGCCCTCGGGGTGGTACTGGACGCTGAAGGCAGGCAGCGTCCGGTGCGCGAGCCCCTCGACCGAGCCGTCGTTCAAGTTGCGCTGCGTGACGACGAGGTCTCCGGCAGGGATGGAGGCTGCGTCCACCTGGAACTCGTGGTTCTGGCTCGTGATGTGAACCTGGCCCGTCTCCAGGTCCTTGACCGGGTGGTTGGCGCCGTGATGCCCAAAGGGCAGGCGCGAGGTGGAGGCGCCTGCGGCCATGCCCAGGATCTGATGGCCGAGGCAGATGCCAAACAGCGGAATCCGGCCGAGGGCCAGGCGCGCGAGCTCGACGGGACCGGCCAGAACGGCGGGGTCCCCAGGGCCGTTTGACAGCACGAGGCCGTGTGCGCCCGTGGCCTCGACGTCGGCCCAATCTGTCGTGTGCGGCAGCACGATGACGCGGCAGCCTCGCTCGCGCAGCGACCGGAGGATGTTGCTTTTCACGCCGTAGTCGACTACCGCGATCGTCAGGCCCGCGCTTTCGGTCAGTCGCGGAGGCCGCAGCTCGCGCGGCAGCGGGTCGAGCCATTCCACTCGGGTTGTGCGGGAGGTCTCCGACGAGGTCCTGCTCCGACAGCGGGGTCACTCGGCGCGCCGCCGCGGCGAGCTCTGCCAGTCGCGACTGGCTTGGCAGCTCGGCCTCATGGCTGAGGACTGCACGCTGCGTTCCATGGTTGCGCAGGTGGCGTGTGAGGGCCCGCGTGTCGATCTCGGTGATCGCCGGCACACGCCAGCGCCGCAGGTACTCGTCCAGCGAAGCCTCACTCGAATGGTGGCTCGGCTGGGGACACGCCCAGCGCACGATCATTGCGCGCGCCCAGGGACGCGACGACTCGGCGTCGGCTTCGCGAACGCCGTAGTTGCCTTGCAGCGGGTATGTCATGCACAGCATCTGGCCCGCATACGACGGGTCGGTCAGGACCTCCTGGTAGCCCGTCATCGCCGTGTTGAAGACGACCTCTCCCTCGCCAACGACATCGGCGCCGAGCGCAGCGCCAACGAAGGCCCGCCCGTCCTCGAGCACAAGGGCGGCGTGCTTCTTCAAGGCACCGTTCGCACTAGCTGACAACGATCACCGCCTGGTCGATCCCGTCGTCTTCCTCGACCAGGACCTCGATCCGCTCCGTGTCGGAGGTCGGCACGTTCTTGCCGATGTAGTCGGGCCGGATGGGCAGCTCGCGGTGGCCGCGATCGATCAGGACCGCCAGCTGGATCGCACGTGGACGTCCGAAGTCCATGAGCGCGTCCATCGCGGCCCGCGCGGTGCGCCCGTGGTGGATCACGTCGTCGACGAGCACGACCACTTTGCCATCGATTTCGGGGATGCGCGACGTCACTCGATGCGAGGGTTGGCGCAGATGACCGTCGTCCCGATGCTTGCTGGTGTCCAGCACGCCGACCGCGACCGGAGCGCCTTCGAGGCCGGCCAGGTTGGCGGCGAGGCGACGCGCGAGGTGGTCGCCCTTCGAGAAGACCCCAACAAGCACGAGGCCGTCGATCCCCCGGTTTCGCTCCGCGATCTCGTGGGCGATTCGCGATAGCGATCGCCTCATCTGGTCCGCATCCATCACGGTCGCCTTGAGCCGCTTCTCGGTAAGCGTCATCCGAGCAGCCGGTCGAGAAGGGCCATGCGCACGTGGAGGCCGTTGTGGGCCTGGCGGAAATAAGCGGCGCGCGGGTCCGAGTCAACCTCTGGGGCAATCTCATCCACTCTGGGCAGCGGGTGCATCACGATCGCGTACTTCCTCATGAGCCCGAGGGATCGTTTGTCGATCCGGTAGATGCCCTTGAGCGCCTGGTAGTCCTCGGGGTTGGCGAAACGCTCCTTCTGAATCCTGGTCTGGTAGACGACGTCCACCTCAGGCAGGACAGAATCAAGGTCTTCGGTTTCGACCCATGGGACGTTGTGCTCGGTGAGATGGGCTTTGATGTCGTCGCGCATCGCCACCTGCGGCGGCGCCACGAACCAAATCTCGATGTCCTTGAACTTGCTCAGCAGGTAGGTCAACGAGCGCACCGTGCGACCGTTCGCCAGGTCCCCGACCATCGCCACCCTGATCCCATCGATCTTGTTGAGCTCGTCCTTGATCGTGTAGATGTCCAGCAGTGCCTGGGTTGGATGCTGGCCCGGGCCGTCACCGGCGTTGATGATCGGGACTGTGCTGACCGCCGCGGCGCGTCTGGCTGCGCCCTCCTCGTTGTGTCGCAGGACGATCACATCGGCGTATCCGCTGACGATGCGGATGGTGTCCTCCAGCGTCTCGCCCTTGGCCGTTGACGAGAACTCGCGAGCGTTGTCGGTGCCCATCGTCCACCCGCCCAGCCGCATCATCGCGGCCTCGAATGACAGCCGGGTACGCGTCGACGGCTCATAGAAGAGGGCAGCCATGACCTGTCCGCTGAGGCGGGCCATGAAGCGATGCGGCTCTCGCTTGATCTCTTCCGCTCGAGCAAACAGCTCTTCGAGCGACGAGCGCGAGAACTGCTGGCTCTCGATCACGTGCGTCAGGCGAGAACCGACGGCCATAAAAAATCCTCCTTCCCGGCCTCTCTGGGACCGGACTTAAAGGAACCCGGCGCGACTGCGCCGCCTTGGGCATTTTACAGGCGCACAGATTCTCGCGTCGCCACCGCGCTTTTGCGGATTCAGTACCTTAGCTATGTGAACAAGCGGCCCGGGCAGATCAAGGTGACCGTGGAGGTCGGTTTCTGCTCCTTCTGCGACAGGACGAGGAACCTGCGACGCGAGGAGCGGCAGCTCGGCGCGCTCGTTCGGACGGTCACGTCTTGCGAGAGCTGTCACCGAGTGCTTTCCAGCACAATCGGCGTCGCGGAGCCCGATGCGGCGACTGAACCGAGGTCGGCGCCCGCCGCGGCAAAGGCCGAACCGGCAACCACGACGGCGCCTCGCAAGCTCGGCGCCGCACCGAAATCCAAAGCCGCAGCCAAGCCAAAGGCTGCGACCAAACCGAAGACTCCAGCGACCAGAAGCCGACCCAGCAAGTGACTCAGGCGGCGGTCGCGGTCGAGCGCCTCGAGAAGACGCTCGGAGCCAACAAGGTGCTTCGGGGCATCTCTTTCGAAGCCCAGCCAGGCGAGATCTTCGGATTGCTCGGCCCGAATGGCGCGGGCAAGACCACAACACTGCGGATCATCTGCACCCTGCTCTCGCCGGATGCGGGCGCTGTCTCGGTTCTTGGCTTCGATACACGGACGGCTCCAGAAGAGGTGAGGCGTCGGATCGGAGTTGTCACCGCCGACATCGGCGTCTACCCGCGACTGTCTGCTCGCGAGAACGTCGAGTACTTCGCGAGGCTCTGCGGCCTGGTGGGTGGCGAGCTGACCCGCAGGGTCGATGGTGTCTTCGAGCGCCTGGATATGGGCTCGTTTGCGAAGCAGCGTGCCGAGAGTCTCTCGTCGGGGCAGAAACAGAAGGTCGCTATCGCCCGGGCGATCGTCCACGACCCCGAGGTATTGATGTTCGACGAACCCACCTCGAACCTCGACGTGCTCGCGTCAAAGGAAGTTCGCGAGTTCATGGTCGAGTCGAAGGGCCGCGGCAAGTGCGTCATCTTCTCCACGCATGTGATGCACGACGCAGAGCGCTTGTGCGACCGGATGACGATCCTGCATCGCGGCCTGGTCGTCGCCGGCGGCCCCACAGACGAGGTGCGCGGTGACAGGCGCGACCTGGAGAGCGCGTTTCTCGCGCTGGTCGAGGCGACGTGATGAGCGCGACCTGGATCGTCGTGCGCAAGGAGCTGACCGAGGTCCTGCGGGATCGCCGCACGCTGATGGCGATCGGTCTTGCGGCGCTGGCGACGCCTCTGGTCCTCTTCGTCGTCTCACAGATCTCGACGCGGACCGCCACGCAGACGTACACAGTCGGCTACTCCGGCGACATCCCCACAGGGCTCGACATCCTGCTGCGCGCCACCGCCCTGAAGCTGGAAGCTGTCGCCGACCCCGCGGCTGCGGCAAGGCAGCAGGTGGACCTCGGGGTCGCGTTTCTGCCCGCCGAGATCGACGAGTACTACGATCCGACGCGGCAGAGCGCGCAGATAGCCGACATACGCCTGCAGACAATCCTCGGCCAGTACGACGCGGCGCAGGCGGCGGCAGCGCTCAAGGATCGCGGCATCGACCCGGGAATCCTGACTCCGCTGAAGCTCGTCGCGCACCCGTTGAGCTCGCCGGTGCAGGCGGCTTCGAACGCGTTCCTGAGCTTCTTCTTGCCTTACATCCTGATCACGATGATCCTCACGGGCGGCTTCTCAGCCGCTCTCGACAGCTCGGCCGGCGAGCGCGAGCGCCGAACCCTGGAATGCCTGCTGCTGACGCCAGCGCCGCGCAGCCAGCTGCTGCTCGGCAAGATCGTGGCGATCACGACTGTCAGCCTGGCGGCCGCGGTGATCGCGATCGGCTCGATGTTCGTGGCTCTCACCCAGATCTCGATGCCGGGAGCGGGGGGAACCTCCAACCACATCACGCTCAGCCCGGCCGCAGTGCCCGTGATGGTGGGGCTGGCGTTCCTCATCGCGTTCAGCTTCAGCGCGGTGACCTTGGCCCTCGGCACCCTCGCCAAAAGCTTTCGCCAGGGCCAGGCTTACGTGACCCCTCTCTACTTCATCACCATCCTGCCCGCGTCGATAATCCTTTTCATCCCGGACTTCAACCCGAGTCTCGCCTACTACCTGATCCCAATCCTCAATGCAGTCCTGGTCCTACGCGATGCGATAGTGCACAACTCGGTGAGCTGGTCGGCCCTCACGGTCACAACGATCAGCCTGGTGGCGACAGGGGCTCTGTCCTGGGTCGCCGCGCTTCGGTTGTTCACGCGCGAAGCGCTCCTGACGAAGTAATACTTGACGCCGGAGGCGGATTGGCCGCGGTCGGTACGGCTGCCGGCGTGCTGGTTGGGCTGGGCGTTTTCGCGAGGTCGGGCAAGCGCTAGCCTTCGGCCGCAGCCCTTGGGCGGATAATTCAGACCATGAACACTGCTGTGATCGTTGCCTGCGGCCGCTCCGCGATCGGGAGGGCGCGCAAGGGCTCCCTCATCGACGTCCGACCCGACGACCTGGCCGCCTACGTGGTCACGAAGGTGCTGGCCCAGGTGCCTCAGCTCGACCGCTCAGAGATCGAGGACCTGATCTGCGGCTGCGGACTCCCAGGCGGGGAGCAGGGACACAACATCGGCCGGGTGGTCTCGATCCTGGCGCGACTTGACGTCCCGGGCGTCACCGTGAACAGGTACTGCTCTTCCTCGTTGATGACCACACGCATGGCGGCCCACGCGATCGAAGCGGGGGAAGGCGACGTGTTTCTTTCCGTCGGTGTCGAATGCGTGTCGCGTTATGGCAGCGGGTATCCCGACGCCCCCGACACCTACAACCCACGCCTCGTGCGGGGCAACACCGAGGAATATCCCGACATCTACATCACGATGGGCGAGACGGCTGAGAACGTGGCCGAGCGCGAGAAGATCAGCCGCGAAGAGCAGGACCGCTACGCGGTCAAGAGCCAGGATGCTGCGGTCAAGGCTCGCGATAACGGCTTCTTCGACCGCGAGATCATCCCGGTACCGCTCCCCAACGGCGAGATGTTCACCAAGGACGACAGCCCGCGGCCCGGGACGACTGTCGAGGTGCTGGCCACGCTCAAGTCCGCCTTCCGCGAGAACGGCACGGTCACCGCGGGCAACGCGTGCCCACTCAACGACGGGGCGGCAGCGGTGGTGGTGATGTCTGAGCGACGAGCCAAGGAGCTGGGCATCAAGCCGCTCGCGCGCGTTGTCTCGACCGGGCTGAGCGCCCTCGAGCCCGAGTTCATGGGACTCGGCCCGATCGAAGCCTCAAAGCAGGCTCTCAAGCGGGCGAAGATGACGATCGACGACATCGACATCCTCGAGATCAACGAGGCCTTCGCCGCGCAGGTCATCCCTTCAGCGCGAGGAATCGGCGTCGATCCGTTCAGCGACAAGCTCAACCCGCACGGCGGCGCCATCGCGCTGGGTCATCCGTTCGGGATGACCGGCGCCCGCATCCTCTGCACTTTGCTCAACGGCCTCAGGGAAAAAGACCAGACGTATGGCCTGGAGACGATGTGCGTGGGCGGCGGCCAGGGGATGGCGATGATCGTCGAGAGGCTGAACTAGCGCGCCGTTAAACCTTTAAGGGGTCCGGAGTCGCTCGCACGAGCCCTTCGAGCATCGTGCGCAGGAGCGTCCGCAGGGTCGCGCGCTGTTCGGGGCTGAGATCGGCCACGATCGAGTCCACGACGTCGACGCCCTGGCGCTCAGTTAGCTCCGATCGAATAGTTCGGCGATCTCGGGGCGGCCCAGGTCCTCGGCCAGCTTGCGGGCACCGCGGCCCTGTAGTCAGGCAACGATGGGTCGGCCCCTCGCTCGAGCAGCAGCCGCACCATCTCCGGGCTGCCGCCCATCACCGCGCCGTGGATCGGCGCCGCAGACTCGGCCTTCGCGTTGATGTCGCCGCCGCCCTCGAGCAGACGCTTGGCCACCGCGATGTCGCCACCAATTGCCGCGAAGTACAGAGCCGGGAGCTCGTGCACTCCCCTGGCGTTCACGCGAGATGGATCCGCTTCGAGCGCCGCCTTCACGTCGTCCACGCGGCCCAGCACGCATGCGGTGAAGAAGTCAACAGGCGCGCCTCGCCCGATGAGCATCTCGATGATCGGCTTGTTTCCCATCTGTGTCGCAGCCTCGATCGCCGACTCGTTCCATGGCGCGCGCAGGTTCAACGCTTCGGGATGTATGTCCAGAATCTCGCGCACGCGCACCAGGTTGCCATGAGAGTTCCCCACCAGCTCATCGACTACCGATTGGGCGACGCCAGTCATTGCTTCTCAGTATTGCTCACTCATTGCTGTCGGCGGCGACGAAATAACTGAAGGTCGTAGGGTGGTTGTTGCGTGAGTACGCAACTAACTTCCCGTTTATGGAGTAATTGGACATGCGCGCTTTCGCTCTCGATGCGTTCGGGCAGCCCGGCTCGATTCACGACGTGCCTGAAGCAGAGCCCGCCGAAGGCCAGGTGCGCGTGCGCGTTGTCGCTGCGTCGCTGAACCCATTCGACAACTTCGTGATTCAGGGTTACATGAAGGACAGGATGGAGCACCGCTTTCCGCTCATCCCCGCCGGCGACTTCTCCGGCACCATTGACGCCCTGGGGTCGGGCGTGACGGGATTCTCCGTTGGAGAGCCGGTATTCGGAGTGACCGGCAAGATGTACTTGGGCGAAGGCACACTGGCTGAGAAGACGACGGTGTCCTCCGGGTCGATCGCCAAGCGCTCCGAGTCGATGAGCGACATCCAGGCCGCGGCGCTGCCGCTTGCGGGCGTGTCGGCGCTGATGTGCATCGACACCGCCGCCCCCCAGCCCAAGAATGTCGTGGTCATCGTGGGAGCGTCAGGCGGTGTCGGCGGCTATGCCGTGCAGCTCGCGAAGACTCGAGGCGCACACGTGGTCGGCGTGACCAGCAAGGCCAACATCGAGTACGTGAAGGGCCTCGGCGCCGATGAGATCATCGATCGCACGGCAGGCGACGTGTTGGAGGCACTCAAGTCTAAGCACCCCGACGGGGTTGCCGCGATCATCGACACTGGAAGCGACGCGCCCTCGCTCGCCCGATTGAGCGAAGCGGTTCGCAAGGGTGGCTCGGTCGTCTCGATGAAAGGGTCGGCGGCGCCTGATGAGCTGGCGAAGCGCGGCGTTAGCGGATTCAACATTCAGACTCGGGTGAACACTGCACGGTTGGAAACCTTGGCGAAACTGTCAGCCGATGGCAAGTTGAAGGCTCCTCGAATCCGAACGTTCCCGCTCGAGGAGGCAGGAGAGGCGTTCAAGCTCCTCGGCCAGACGGGCGGCAAGCTCGTGGTGACGATCTAGCCGGCGGGCTGTCTCTTGTAGAAGCGGCACGGCGGGGACTCCGCCGTGGTGTGGAAGTTCCAGTGGCGGCACCAGGCGGTGCCGTCGAACATCCTGCACGTGCCGCAGGTCACGCGCGGATTCTCCACACGCGTCTTCTTCATGTGGTCCTCGTCACGCTCGCCGGAAAAACCCTTCAATTAAGGCCGATCAGTGCTTGAAATGGCGCTGGCCGGTGACCACCATCGCGATGCCGGCGGCATCCGCCGCCGCCACCACGTCGCTGTCCTTCATCGATCCACCCGGCTGAATCGCAGCCGTCACACCCGCGCGAATGCCCTCTTCCAGGCCGTCCGGAAATGGAAAGAACGCATCGGACGCCATCACCGAATCCTTGGCCTGGTCGCCCGCGCGGCGTACCGCGATCTGCACAGCCTCGACCCGCGACATCTGCCCTGCGCCCACTCCGACTGCGGCACAGTCCTTGAACAGCACGATCGCGTTGGATTTCACGTGCTTGACCGCAATCCAGGCAAGCCGGAGCTGCTCCCACTCAGCCTCGGTCGGGTCCCGCTTTGTGGCCACCACGCAGGCGGC
>JBGQGI010000010.1:0-15048 GCA_041497375.1 Candidatus Dormibacteraceae bacterium
CGCCCGTCCCGTGAACGACGCATCGCGATATTGGGTTGGAGAGGTCGCTTATGTCGCGGACGACGATCCCGGTGGTCCCTCGTAGGGTCAAGAGCACCAGGTTCGCCACCCGTGGAACGCGATATGGGCATGTCACCGCAAGCGGCGCCGGCGGGGTGGGGCCGCCGGGGCCTGGACTGGGAAAAGCCGGAGAGCTCGCTAAAGCGCTGGGGGTTGAACGAACCTGGGTCGGAGTGCTGGAGGCCAGGCCGGTGCCGCCAGGCAGGACGCTGCAGGCGGTGAGCGCCAAGATCATCGATGCGAGAACCGAGCCTCTCACGTAGGCCATAACGGCGACCTCAATTACGGGTTACGGGGGCTGAACTCGTCCGCTTAACCGTTATCCTGACCCGCCGTGGCTACAACGCTCAAGCGGACCGGCGCAGAAGATGTTCGCTGGGAACTGAGCGATCTCTTCGAGTCGCCTACCGACCCGGAGCTCGAGGGGGCGATGGCGCGTTCGCTCGAGCGCGCGATCGCGTTCGAGGCCAAGTACAAAGGCCGAGTCGCGACCCTCGAGCCATCCGAGTTCGCCGCGATGATGCGTGAGCTGGAGGAGGACGAGGACTCCGCGGCCAGGCCCGAGGTGTACGCGTACCTCCTGCACAGCCAGAACACCCACGACGCGGCCGCGGGCAGGCTGCTCGCTCGAGTTCGCGAGGCCAGCGCCGAGCGGGGCAGCCACGGCGTCTTCTTCACTCTCGAGCTGGCCCACACCACCGACGAGCAGGCCACCCGCCTGTTTGCTTACCCCGACTCCGCCAAGTACCGGCACGCTGTCGAAGAGGCGCGCAAGTTCAGGCCGCACCAGCTGACCGAGCCGGAGGAGCGGATCCTCACCGACTACAGCCCTGTCGTCAACTCGGCCTGGACGCGGCTGTTCGAGGAGCTCTGCGCCGGCATCAGCGTCGACGTGGACGGCCGGCGGGTGGCACTCGCCGAGGCGCTGACTCTCCTGCGCGAGCCTGACCGCGAGCTGCGGCGCCGGGCGAGCGGCGCCATCACCGCGGCCCTCTCGAGCGACATTCGCACCCGCGCGTACATCTTCAACGTGATCCTGCAGGAGAAGGCCATCGACGACCGGTTGCGCAAGTTCCCGTCGTGGATCTCCTCGCGCAACCTCTCCAACGAGACCTCCGATCAGGCGGTACAGGCGCTGGTCGAGGCGGTCACCGGCCGCTACGACATCTGCGTCCGCTACTACCGGGTCAAGGGGAAGCTCCTAGGTGTCAGCGACCTTCATGAGTGGGACCGTTACGCGCCCCTGGAAGAGGCATCGCGGGACGTGTCGTGGGACGACGCCAAGGAGATCGTCCTCGGCTCATACAACCGCTTCTCCAAGAAGGCGGGAGCGCTGGTCGAGGACTTCTTCAAGCACGGTTGGATCGACGCCCCGGTCGTGCCGGGCAAAGCCGGGGGCGCGTACTGCATGCCGGTGACGCCACGTCACCACCCCTACGTGATGCTGAACTTCACCGGCAAGCTGCGCGACGTGACCACCCTGGCGCACGAGCTTGGGCACGGCCTCCACGACCTCCTCGCCTCGAAGCAGCACATCTTCGACTACAACCCGCCGCTGACCCTGGCGGAGACCGCGTCGGTTTTCGGCGAGGCCCTCACGTTCGACAGGATCATGACCGAGGAGAAGGACCCCAAAGTGCGCCTCGCCCTGCTGTGCACCCAGGTCGAGGATGCGTTCGCCACCGTGTTCCGGCAGGTCGCGTTCAACCGCTTCGAGGACGCGTGCCATACCGCCCGCCGCACTGAGGGCGAGCTCTCCGTGGAGCAGCTGGGGGAGATCTACCAATCGAATCTCCAGCCGATGTTTGGGGACGCGCTGATCCTCACGGACGAGCACAAGGGCTGGTGGAGCTACGTCGAGCACTTCCTGCACACGCCGGGATACGTCTACGCGTACGCCTTCGGGAACCTGCTCGCCCTCGCCGTGTACCAGCGGTTCCTGGAGCAGGGCCCCGCATTCGTGGACGACTACCTGGGGTTCCTGGCCGCCGGCGGGTCGACGCCTCCGGACGAGCTGGTCAGGCGCCTGGGGATGGACATCACCGACCCGGACTTCTGGGACGCGGGCCTGAGGATCCTGGATGCGATGGTGACCCAGGTGGAGGAGCTGGCCGCTCAGGCCTGAGCTGCCGGCGTCCCGCCATTCGGGCACGGGTGGTCGTATACCGCGCGGTTTATAGCGCCATTCGGGCACATTTGGTCGTAGCCGGGGCCTGCCCGGGGAGGGTTTTTCCTGCAACCGATAGACTTAGCTTGTTGGCGCGCTGCGCGCCCCACGGGGTCCCCTCACAGCAGGTTGTGGGGTAGGGAGTGCACATGACGGTCACCACCGAGACGCTCGCCACCACCGATCTCGAGTTCACGCGGCAACTCGGGCAGCAGCTGCGGGTCGATTCCATCCGGTGCAGCACCGCCGCGGGCTCGGGACATCCGACCTCTTCGATGTCCGCTGCCGACCTCATCGGCGTCCTGATCGCCAGGTACCTGCAATACGACTGGGCCAAGCCGAAAGACCCCAACAACGACCACCTGATCTTTTCCAAGGGCCACGCGTCGCCTCTGTGCTACGCGATGTTCAAGGCCGTTGGAGCGATCTCAGACGCCGAGATGATGACCTTCCGCAAGTTCGGCTCACGGATGCAAGGCCACCCGACGCCCGCGATCCCCTGGGTGGACGTGGCCACGGGCTCTTTGGGGCAAGGGTTGCCGGTCTCGGTCGGCGTCGCGCTGGCCGGCAAGGACCTCGACAAGCTGCCATTCCACGTCTGGACGCTCTGCGGCGACTCGGAGCTGGCCGAGGGCTCGATCTGGGAGGCCCTTGACAAGGCGGGGCACTATCAGCTGGCCAACCTGACGGCCATCCTGGACATCAACCGGCTTGGGCAGCGCGGCGAGACCGAGTTTGGCTGGAACACCGATACGTATCGGCGCCGGGTGGAAGCGTTCGGCTGCTTTCCGATCGTGATCGACGGCCACGACGTGGCGGCCATCGACAGAGCTTATGGAACCGCCCTTTCGTCGACCGGAAAGCCCACCGTCATCATTGCGAAGACCATCAAGGGAAAAGGGTTCTCCGAGATCGAGAACAAGGACGGCTGGCATGGCAAGGCCTTGCCACCGGACATGGCGGAGCGTGCGATCAAAGAGCTCGGGGGAGTGCGCAATCTCAAGGTCAAGACCGCCAAGCCCGAAGCCTCGCCCCGTGCGGTGAAGCGCCCGGAGGTCGTGGTGACGCTGCCCACGTATAAGAAGGAAGACAAGGTGGCGACGCGCAAGGCTTACGGCGACGCGCTCGTAGCCCTCGGCGCGCTGGCCGACGTCGTGGCGATGGACGGCGAGGTCTCGAACTCAACCCACGCTGACGAGTTCGCCAAGGCGTATCCCGATCGGTTCTTCGAGATGTGGATAGCGGAGCAGCAGCTGGTGGCCACCGCGGTGGGGATGAGTGTGCGCGGCTACCGGCCGTTCGCCTCCACATTCGCCGCCTTCTTCTCGCGCGCGTACGACTTCGTCCGCATGGCGGGAATCTCGCAAGCCAACATCCGCCTGGTCGGCTCGCACGCCGGCGTCGAGATCGGCCAGGACGGGCCATCACAGATGGCCCTGGAAGACCTGGCGTCGATGCGAGCGATCCACGGCTCCACCGTCCTTTATCCATGCGACCCCAACCAGACGGCGAAGCTCGTTCGGGTGATGGCCGACACCTCGGGCATTGTCTATATGCGGACGACCCGGGGCGCCTACCCGACGATTTATGGACCCAACGAGACATTCAAGGTGGGAGGTTCGAAGGTCCTGCGTCAAAGCTCCAAGGACAAGGTGACGCTGATCGGAGCCGGGGTGACGCTTCACGCCTGCCTGGCCGCGGCCGACACGCTGGCTCAGAAGAAGATCCCCGCTCGCGTGATCGACCTCTACTCGGTGAAGCCCGTCGACGTGAAGACCCTGAAAGAGGCGGCTCGCGTGACCAAAGGCCGCTTTGTGATCGTCGAGGATCACTACCCCGAGGGCGGGTTGGGAGCAGCTGTGATGGAGGCGCTCGCGGGCGACGCGCTGCCGCGTGTTGCACACCTGGCGGTGAGGGACCTGCCAGGATCGGGCAAGCCCGAGGAGCTGATGAACGCGGCGGGCATCACCGCCAAGCACGTCGTTGCAGCCGCTGCCAAGTTGTTGAAGAGCAAGTAGCGTGGCCGTCAACGAGGCGCGCAGGCCGTCCCCGATCAAGGAGCTGAGGCACCTCGACCAGTCGCTCTGGCTGGACAACATCCGCCGGCAGCTGATCACCTCAGGCGAGCTTGCCCGTCTGCGTGACGAGGGCATCACCGGCGTCACGTCAAACCCCACGATCTTCGAGAAAGCGGTCAGCGGCTCGACGGACTACGACGAAGCCATGGTCCGGCTCGTTGCCGCCAAGAGAAAGCCCGAGGAGATCCTCTGGGAGCTGATGGTCGAGGACATTCAAGCAGCGGCTGATGTTTTCCACCAGGTCCACCGGAAGACCAATGGCGCAGATGGGTACGTGAGCATCGAGGTCTCACCGACTGTCGCGAACAGCACCACTCGCACCATCGCGTTCGCGGAGGATTTGAAGAGCCGCTGCCACCGGCCCAACGTGATGGTCAAGATCCCTGCCACCAAGCCAGGCGTGCCGGCGATACGCGACCAGATCTCGAAGGGTCACAACATCAACGTGACGTTGATCTTCTCTGTGAAGCGGTACGCCGAGGTCATCGAGGCCTACCTGTCGGGGCTAGAGGAGCTGCAGGAGAAGGGCGGGGACCTCAGCAAGGTGGCCAGCGTCGCGAGCTTTTTCGTCAGCCGCGTCGACACGAAGGTCGACAAGATCATCAGCGGGATGATCGAAAAGGCCACGGACCCAGCCAAGAAGCGAGCTCTCGAGCGCCTATACGGCAAAGCCGCAATCGCAAACTCGAAAATGGCATACCAGCTTTACCTCAAGGCCTTCAGCGGGCCGCGGTGGGCGAAGCTGAAGAAAGATGGAGCGCAGACGCAGCGCCCGCTCTGGGCGAGCACGTCGACCAAGGATCCGCGTTACCCGGACACCTACTACGTCGAAGAGCTGATTGGACCGAACACCGTCGACACCATCCCGCCCGCGACGCTGGCGGCGTTCCGCGAGCACGGCGAGGTGCGGCGCAGTATCGACGAGAATGTGGAGCTGGCGGCGCGACAGCTGAAAGAGCTGGCCGAGAGCGGGGTCGACCTGGACCAGGTCACGCACGAGCTCGAGGTGGAAGGGGTCGAGTCGTTCACCAAATCCTTCGTGACGCTGCTCGAGGCGATCACCAAGAGCTCGAAAGACATCAAAGCAGGCAAAGGCCCTCGTCAGTGGCACAGTCTCGGAACGCTGCAGCCCGCGGTCGATGCGCAGCTGGCGCGGTTGAAGAAGGAAGACGCGCCGAGGCGCCTGTGGGCCAAGGACCCCACGCTGTGGAGCGCGGACCCGGCCAAGCGCGAGGAGATACGCGATCGCCTCGGCTGGCTGAACGTCGCCGAGAAGATGCTGGAGCACGCAGCGGAGTTCAGCGAGCTCGCGGTCCACGGTCGCGCCTTCTCTGATGTCGTGCTGCTGGGAATGGGCGGTTCGAGCCTGTGCCCGGACGTGCTGCGCAACACGTTCGGCGTGATCAAGGGCCATCCAACGTTGCACGTCCTTGACACCACCGACCCCGCGACGATCCTCGGCCTCCGCGCCAAGATCACGCTCGCCAAAACTCTGTTCATCGTGGCGTCGAAGTCCGGCGAGACCACCGAGACGTTGTCGCACTTTGCGTACTTCTGGAACGAGGTCGCCAAGAGCGGCAAGAACAGTAAAGCCGGACGCCAGTTCGCAGCGATCACCGATCCCGGGACCTCGCTCGAGAAGCTCGCAAACGAGCACGGCTTCCGCTGGGTGTTCCCGAACCCGCCAGACATCGGCGGCCGCTACTCGGCGTTGAGCTACTTCGGGCTGGTGCCTGCGGCTCTGCTTGGCGCGGACGTGGGCGAGCTCCTCGAGCGCGCGGTCGAAATGGCCCATTCGTGCGCCGATTCGGTGCCCGCTGACGAGAATCCCGGCGTCTGGCTCGGCGCCGTCCTCGGCCAGCTGGCCGTGGGCGGCCGCAACAAGCTGACGCTGGTCGCGTCACCGAAGGTCGCCACGTTCGGCTATTGGGTCGAGCAGCTGATCGCGGAGAGCACAGGCAAGCAAGGCAAGGGCATAGTCCCCGTCGAGGGCGAGCCGGCTGGGAAGCCGCCGGTTTACGGGGACGATCGACTGTTCGTCTACATCCGCATGGATGGGGAACCTGACAACCGCGCTGTCAATGCGCTCGAGAAAGCCGGCCAGCCGGTGGTAACGCTGACGATGCGGGACAAGCTCGATCTGGGCGGCGAGTTCCTGCGCTGGGAGATCGCGACTGCCATCGCGGGCTCGATTTTGGGGATCGATCCTTTCGACCAGCCAAATGTGCAGGAGTCGAAGGACAACACGAAGAAGGTGCTGGCGGAGTTCAAGGCCAAGGGCAAACTGCCTGCCGCCGACTCCACGAACGCCGCGAAGTCGCGTCCGGGGCTCAAGGCTCTCCTCGAGAAGGCAAAGTCAGGTTCGTATTTCGCGATCATGGCGTACGGCACCCGCACCCCTGCGTCAAGCACGGCGATCGCCGCGATTCGAACCACCGTAAGGGACCGCACCAAGGTCGCAACGACTGCCGGCTATGGGCCGAGATTTCTACACTCCACCGGACAGTTGCACAAAGGCGGACCCAAGACCGGCCTGTTCTTGCAGGTCGTGCAGGACGACACCAAGGATGGTGCGATACCCGGTCAGCCGTATACCTTTTCGGTACTCGAACAAGCTCAGTCCCTTGGCGACCTTAAGTCGCTCAGGTCGCGGCGGCTGCCGGTCCTGCGCGTAACCCTCGGCCGCGACCCGGCCGCAGGCTGGCGAGCGTTGGCGGCAGCGGTCAAGTCGGCAGTCAGGTAGCACCACCGGCAAGCAACTCGGAGGAAGGGCGATGGAAATGGGGATGGTCGGCCTCGGGCGCATGGGCGGCAATATGGTGCTGCGCCTGCTCAAGCGTGGCCACCGCATGATCGCGTTCGACAGGTCTGCGGACGCTGTGAAGGCCCACGAGGCCCAGGGTGCGGTTGGGGCTCGCTCGCTCGAGGAGTTCGTCAAGAAGTTCAACACCAAGCCTCGTGTCATGTGGGTGATGGTGCCGGCCGGCGACCCGACGACCCAGACCATCAACGAGCTCATTCGCTTTGGCGATCCGGGGGACATCATCATCGACGGTGGCAACACCAACTGGAAGCTCGCGCTGGACGACGCGGCGCGGGTCAAGGCCAAGGGCCTCCATTACATGGATGCAGGCACGTCAGGCGGGGTGTGGGGGCTCGCCAACGGCTACTGCCTGATGGTTGGGTGCGAGGAATCTGTCTACGAGCACTGCCTGCCGCTCCTGAAGGACCTCGCGCCGACGGAGGGTGGACTTGTTCGCACCGGGGCCGAGGGCTCAGGGCACTTCGTGAAGATGGTCCACAACGGCATCGAGTACGGGCTGATGCAGGCGTACGCGGAAGGCTTTGAGATCATGAAGCAGTCCAAGTCGTTTCCGGGCATGGACATGCCGGCCATCGCCGAGGCATGGCGCTATGGCAGCGTGGTGCGTTCTTGGCTGCTCGACCTCATCGCGGACGGCCTGTCCCGGGACCCGCAGCTTTCAGGCATCAAGGGCTACGTCGAGGACACCGGCGAGGGCCGGTGGACGGTTGAGGCGGCGATCGAGGAGTCGGTGCCGGCGCCGATCATCACCCACTCGCTGTTCGCCCGCTTCCGCAGCCGGATGGAAGACACTTTTGCCGACAAGATGCTGGCGATGATGAGGAACCAGTTCGGCGGGCATGCAGTCGTAACCGAGAAAAAGTGACGTCCCCGGCGAGGGCATTGGACCACAACCCTCTCGCGGAGGGGCTTCTCGACTACAGGGTTCGCGACCCGTCGCTGATGGTCATCTTCGGTGCCACCGGAGACCTCAGTGCCCGCAAGCTCCTGCCTGCCATTTACAACCTCACGAAGCAGCGCTTGCTGCCGGCCGGATTCGCAGTCGTTGGCGCTGCCCTCGACGACCTCGACGACAACGCCTTCCGCAAGCACGCTGCTGACGTCGTCACCAAGCATTCGCGAACGCAGCCAGTCGACCCACAGGTCCTGCAGGCATTTCTGCAAAGCCTCTTCTATGTCAGGGTCGACTTCAGCAAGCTCGAAGACTTCAGGTCGCTCGAGCGCAAATTGGAGGAGCTGGACCGTACCCGGCACCTCGGCGGCAATCGCGTTTACTACTGCGCCACGCCGCCGCCGACCTACGAGACCATCGTCGAGCAGCTAAGGGAGGCCGGCCTCACCAAGACCACAGGTTTCCATCGAATCGTTGTCGAGAAGCCGTTTGGCTCGGATCTGAAGTCGGCGCGAGAGCTGTCCCAGATACTGCAGCGGGTTTTCCACGAGGACTCCGTGTTTCGCATCGATCACTACCTCGGCAAAGAGACGGTCCAGAACATCCTGGCGTTCCGTTTTGCCAACTCCTTGTTCGAACCCATCTGGAACTCGAATCTCATCGGCTCGGTCCAGATCACAGCCGCCGAGGAGATCGGAGTCGAGATGCGTGGCTCGTACTACGAGCGGGCCGGTGCCCTTCGAGACATCGTCCAGAACCACGCGCTGCAGCTGGTGGCCCTGGTGGCGATGGAGCCGCCGATCGCCTTCGAGGCGACCGCGGTGCGTGACGAGAAGGTGAAGGTGCTCCGCGCGATCAGGCCGATCCCAGACGCTGAGCTGGCGACATCGACAGTGCGTGGCCAGTACAACAAAGGCTGGGTCCTAGGCGAGCAGGTGGAGGGATATCGAGAAGAGCACGCTGTCTCGCCGGGCTCGCTTACCGAGACGTGTGCGGCGCTCCGCCTCTTCGTCGACAACCGGCGATGGTCGGGTGTTCCGTTTTACATTCGGGTTGGAAAGCGAATGCCCAAACGCGTGACCGAGATCCACGTCAGGTTCAAGCGGCCGCCGCATCAGACGTTCGAGGCGGCCGGCGAGCTCGACCCGAATGCGATAACCCTCCGTATTCAACCCGAGGAGGGAATCTCGTTGCGATTTGGAGCGAAGGTGCCGAGCGCCGGCCTGCGCTTGCGGAACGTGTCGATGGATTTCACGTACATGTCGTCGTTCCTCGTCGAGACTCCCGAGGCCTACGAGCGCCTGCTTCTCGACTGCATGATCGGCGACCCCACTCTCTTCACGCGTGCCGATGAGGTGGAGGCCGCATGGACTTTCATCGATCCCATCGAGGCGGCATGGCGCGACGACCGGCCGCCGCTCGCGTTCTATCCAGCCGGTACATGGGGCCCGCCCGCTGCAAACAAGCTGGTCCAGGCAGATGGACGGGAATGGCACAGGCCTTGAGGTCAGTGGCGACGCCGGATGTGGCTTGGCACGCCGAGGCCGTGACGATTGGCGACGTCGCGTCCGCTCTCAGCGGCATCCGACGAAAATTCGCGCAGACCGACGCCGGCGGCGACGAACACCCCCGCGCCCGCAACTGCGTGATGACGCTGGTGGCGGTCGCCGGCAACAGCGCAGACGAAGCTCGAGCGCAGCGCGCCAGCATCGCTATCGCGGCCCACCATCCGCATATGGCGATAGTCCTGTGCGAAGAGGTGAACGTGCGAACCGGGCGGATCGATGCGAGCATCGGCACTCACGAGTTGACCCTATCGTCGACCGTGCACGCGCAATGCGAGGTGGTTTCGCTACACGTCCGCGGGGCCGCAGGGGAGCATCTGGCTGCTCTCGTCGACCCACTCCTGCTAAGCGGGGTGCCGGTCTACCTCTGGTGGCTCGACACGCCTCCGTTCCGCACCCGCGAGCTGCTTGACGCCGTCAGGATCTGCGACGCGCTGGTCGTCGATTCCGCGCGCTTCGACCGGCCTTACGAATCGTTCCTCGGGCTGGCGGATCTGGCACTCGGCGTGCACCGGCAGCTCGGCGTTGCCGACCTCCAATGGGCGCGCCTCGAGGCGTGGCGCGAGGCCATCGCCGAGTTCTTCGAGCCCAAGGAACGGCGCTCGTACATGGCCGGGATCGCCGAGGTCGGGATCGACTACGTCGGAAAGGGCCGGGGCAACCGCATCGCGGCCGCCATGCTCATCGGCTGGCTTGCCTCGGCGCTAGATTGGAAAGTGCGGAGAGCAGTGGGAGGCACAGGCGGGGTGCTGGTCGCGCACTTTGAGACCGAGGGAGGCCGGCAGCTGGAGGTGGCGTTCAGGTCCGTGCCGAAGACCGACCTGGCTCAGGGAGAGGTGAGCGCCATCCGCATCAGCGGAGCCTCAGCCGGCCGCACGTTCCAGCTGAGCGTGCAGCGCGACCCGGAACGGCGGCACCGGCTGACCTCGGATGTCGGGCCAAGCGAGCTGCGGTATCGACACCGCCCGGGCGGCGACGACGAGGCCGGACTGGAGGTGGCGCTTCGCACTGCCACTCGGGACCGCGAGGTCCTCCAGCGCAACCGCGAGGCTCTGCACCACATGGCGACCGGTGCCCTCCCGGGCGATGAGGGGCACAGCACGACGGTTCTCACCCGCGAGCGGCGGCTTGGCGAGAACCACGTCCTGCTCACGATGATCGACATCGGAGGCGCGGAGACCCTGCGGCACGTTCAGCGCGTGGACAACGAGGACGAGGCCACGCTGCTGCTCAAGTTGCTGTCGATCGGGGCGCACGACCCGGTCTTCGCTCGCTCCCTCGCGGCGGCTGCGGATCTCATGGGCGCCCTTTAGCCGTGAGTGAGTTCAAAGTCCTGGAGACGCCCGAAGAGGTCGCTGCAGCCGGGGCGGCGGCGATTGCCCAGGCGCTTCAGGAAGGCTCGCGCACTCTGGTCCTGGCTGGTGGCACCACACCAGCCCGGTGCTATGAGCTGCTCGCGGATCTCGAGGTTGAGTGGGGCAGGGTCACCGTGCTGTTCGGCGACGAGCGGTGCGTGCAGCCAGACCACCCCGACAGCAACTACAGAATGGCGCGCGAGACCCTGCTTGACCGGGTGGCCCCTGCGACTGTGCATCGCATGCCTGCCGAGCTCGGTCCAGAGGAAGGGGCCGCTGAGTATGAATCCGTAGTTGCCGCGTTGGCGCCGCTGGACGTGGTCGTGCTGGGCATCGGCGAGGACGGCCATACGGCGTCGCTCTTTCCGGGGCATCCCGTGCTGGAAGCGAAAGGGTTCGTGGCCGGCGTACGCAACTCTCCGAAGCCCCCGCCGGAGCGTGTGACGCTCACATTGGCGGCTCTACAAGGAGCGCGGCAAGTGATCGTCCTCGCGACCGGCGCAGGCAAGGCGAATGCGGTCGCCATGGCGAAACGTCGAGAGGTGCCATCGGGGATGATTGCGGGCGCACGATGGCTGATCGATCGCGGGGCGGCAGGAAGGTGAGCAAGGTCGAGATCGTTCCGTCGATCCTGTCGGCTGACGTCGGCCGCCTCGCCGAGCAGGTGGCGGAGGCGGAGCGAGGAGGCGCCGACCGGATCCAGGTCGATGTCATGGACGGGCACTTTGTGCCCAACCTGACGTTCGGCCCGCTCATCGTCGAGGCGGTGCGCCGGGCGACCAAGCTGCCAATCGAGGCACACCTGATGATCGAGAGGCCGGAGCTCTTCATCGAGGCGTTTGCTAAGGCTGGCGCGACCATCATCCAGGTCCACGTGGAAGCGACCACGTCGCTGTACCGGACGGTGATGCGCATCAAGGAGCTGGGCGTCCTGGCGGGCGTGGCCATCAACCCGGCGACCCCGCCGGAGGCGCTGCGAGAGATCCTGCCGTACGTCACGATCGTGAACGTGATGACGGTCGAGCCGGGATTCGGCGGCCAGGAGTTCATCGCCCAAAGCCCCGACAAGATCCGCCGCGTGCGGGCCATGTCGCCCGACGTCGAGATCGAGGTCGACGGCGGCATCGACGCCGAAACCGCGCCGATGGTGGTGAAGGCGGGCGCGACCGTCCTCGCGGCCGGCAGCGCGGTGTTCGGCCACAAGCAGGGGATTGCCGCCGGCATCAGAGCGATCAGAACAGCAATTGTCTGAGCAGGACGAGCTCAAACGAGCAGCCGCCGAAAAGGCGCTGGAGCTGGTTCGCGACGGCATGCTGATCGGGCTGGGGAGTGGCTCGACGGCCAACTATTTCACCGAGGGCCTCGGACAGCTGGTCAAGGAAGGCATGAAGGTAAGGGGCGTCCCCACCTCAAGGGCGACGGCGAACCTGGCGGCGGCCAACGGGATCCCGATCGTCACCGAGCTGATCGGCCAGATCGACCTCACCATCGATGGCGCGGACGAGGTGGACCAGGCGCTGAACCTGATCAAGGGAAGGGGCGGCGCGTTGTTCCGAGAGAAGCTGGTGGCCGCGGCATCAAAGCGATTCATCGTGGTCATCGATGAGTCCAAGGTTGTCAAGAAGCTGGGGGTCGGCGTGCTGCCGGTCGAGGTGTCGGGCTTCCTTTGGCGCACCACGGCTCACCGCCTGGCGTCGATGGCGACGAGCCTGACTCTCCGAGGTGGGGAAGAGGCGCCCTACATCACCGACAACGGCAATCTGATCCTCGACCTCACGCTGGCCGACGGCATCGACAATGCGCCGGCGCTGGCGACAGCTTTGAAGGCGATGACCGGTGTGGTCGAGCACGGCCTGTTCATCGGCATGACTGATACGTGCATCGTGGCGGGCCCGGACGGCCCGCTGGTGGTGGGAAGACAGTCGGGAGCCGCAGCGAGCCTATAGGGCAGGTTGGCGGACAGGTTGGGATTTGAACCCAAGACAGCCTTGCAGCTGTACGGCATTTCCAGTGCCGCGCCTTCAACCGGACTCGGCCACCTGTCCGTAGAGGGAAGTTTAGGTGACGACCAGCACGTAGCCGGGCTGCGGCCGAATCAAACGTCCACCGCCCACTCCATCGCTTCGGAGACCGTGGTGAAGGTGCGTGTCGAGAACGCCTTCATTCCGTCTTGCCTGAGTATTTGCTCCGAGGCAATCTTGCCCAGCCCACGTGGAGGAACGACCACCGCTATACGTCTCAGGCCGGTACCGACAGCCATTGGCGTCCAGGTGTCGCGAATCCATAACTGATCGTGATCGGTGACACCTTCAAGCCGGCGGCTGTCAATTACCACCGACGCGGCGCCAATGGCTCGAATCGCCTCGAGGATTCTCATCGTGCTGGCCCGAAATTCGGCGCTGTTGGCGAAGCCCTTCCACTCCGCGTAGATGCAATGACTCTGGCGATCTGCCTGAATCGAGAGCCAGGGTTCGTCCGCGAACACGTCGCCCTTTGGAGAGGCAGCCACGGCGAGGTCACGGTACCACCACGCCCCGGAACCTGCCCTTAAGGCTTGGCGATCGCTCGGCTCTTGTTGTAGGAGTCGAAGTCCATAGTGAGATTGCACGTGGGGCGAGCTGGAGGACCCCGTCGCCGGTGACGGGGAAGTAGTTGCGCTTCACGATCAGGCTTGACGCGACGGCGGCGCTCTTCGCCGTGCCTCACAGTCAGTTCTTGGGGGCGAGGATCTCCCGGCTCTTGTTATATGAGTCGAAGTTCATGATCACGGTGCCAGAGATGCTGGTGGTCTTGATCTGGACGATGTAGGCGTCGGATTCGCGTATCCACAAGTCATACGTGCTTCGTCCGGGGCTCATGCGAGCGTGCCATACAGCGGTTCCGTCCATGATTTCCTCGCCGACGTAACTGGTGATAGCGCTTAACGAGAGAGTGGTGGGCTTGGAAGTCCATTTGCCCGCGCCGGTTTTGGTATAGAGCCTGCCATCGACGCTCACCTCCTGGATTCTGAGCGCGCCCCGGGTGGTGTATGTCTGCAAGTAGGAGTTCATCACGAGAGCCTCGGCTGGACGGAGTTGGAGGACGCCGTCTCCAGTGACGGGGTAGTAGGTACGGCTCTTAATCGAGGTGCCATGGAGCCTGAAGTGACCGTTGTCCATCGTCGAGCTGGCGAAGGCCGCACTGATGGAATCGGCCGTGACCGGGCCCGGAGTCGCGACCGGCGCTCCGGAGGCAGGCGAACCGCAGGAAGCGCTCGCAAGCGTGACGAGGACGCCGGCTACCGCCAGCGCCCGCCGGTAAAGCTCCTGTCCGTCATGTGGTCGTGTCATCTGAGTCTTGCTGTTTATCCAGGCACACCGAACCAGCCGTACCTGGCCGGCTCGAGTTGGAGAACGGGTCATCGGGCAATACCTTGCGCCTTGGGCCCGAAACTCACAACGCATTCACAGCCAGTTTTGAGGTCGGGCCGGGAAGATGGCCTTCATGAACAAGACCCGCACCCTGATATTCGGATCGTTGGTGGCCGTAGCGATGCTCCTCGGAGTTGTATTCGGCGCCACAGTTCTCGCGAAATCGTCGCTTACCCCCGCTAGCGCGGCGGCCGCTGCGGCCTCGCCAGCTCCCAGCTTCAAGTCGAACGAGGACCCGACCCACGAGAAGGGCGAGACCCCTGCTCAAGAAGCGGCGGAGAACTCCGGCCAGCGTCCATTTGGCGGTGGAGCGGGCCACTCGAACGAGGATCCCACCCACGAGAAAGGCGAGTCGGCTGCCCGAGAAGCTGCCGAGAACGCCGGCGGCAGGGTGTCGCCAACCCCCTAGCGGTTTCCCCAACGGGACCTGGCGCTACCCCGCCAGGCCCCATCTCCTGATGACCTGGCATGCGCTCGCTCTAGGCTGGATCGAACCGGTAGACCGCACCGTTGAGGTCGACGAGGTAGAGCTCACCCGCATCGTCCTCTCCGAAAGACGAGATCTGGTAGGCCGTGTCGCGCACCAGCGTCAACCGCCAGTGCCCGCCGAACTTGACAAGCGCCCAGATCCGTCCCGAGCAGTAGTCGCCGAAGAAGTAGAAACCTGACAAGGCCGGGATCTTGGCCCCTCGGTATA
>JBGQGI010000011.1:0-14480 GCA_041497375.1 Candidatus Dormibacteraceae bacterium
ATCCGGACACGGACATTGCGCACCTTGCGGCCCAGGTCCAGCCCATTCAAGCGCGAAACAATCGTCTCGGAATCGAGCCGCAGCTGGTGCGCCAGGGCGGGACTTGACGTGGTCACCACGAGGGTGCCCGATTTGAGCTCAACCTCGTCACACAGCCGGGCCGGCTCCGGCCCGATCAAGGTGCGAAACGCCGACGCAACCTGGGTGCCCAGCAAACGACCGCCGCCGGGCTGCCTGCGCAGCACGCGAGGGAGGATATTGCCCAGTTTATCCACAGGTTGAGATTTCTCCGCCCAGCACCGTCCACACCCGCGCGCTTGAGATGAGCTCAGGCGGAAAAGGCCCAGCCTCGACCGAGGTGATGATGACCTGGCCGGCTCCCGCCACCTGGCGCAAGAGAGCTGACCTGCGCTCACCGTCCAGCTCGGAAAGGACGTCGTCCAGCAACAGAACCGGCCGCTCGCCGGTTCTCGTGGCGACCAGGGCCGCCTCCGCCAGCTTCAGGCTGACCACCGCCGTTCTCTGCTGGCCCTGCGACCCATACGCCCGCGCATCGCGGCCCTCGAGGAGCACGCGCAGGTCGTCGCGATGGGGACCGATGCTCGTGGAGCCTCGCCTGAGGTCCTCGGCCAGGGAGTTATGCACAGCCTCAGCCATATCGGCAGGGGGGCCCTGGTACTCGATCTCCAGCCGCTCTCCTGAGGCGATCTCGGAGTGGCAGCGGGCCGCCTCCGGCTCGAGCTCCTTCACCGCCCTGGCCCGTGCTGCCGAGACCTCCCCAGCAATCCGGACCAGCTCTTCATTCCAGGCCTCGAGCACATCGCCGCCACCCTCGCCCGCAGCCATCCGCTTGAGTAGGCTGTTTCGCTGCTCGAGCACGCGCTTCAGGCCCGCCAGCGCGCGGGCGTAACCGGGCTCGACCTGGACCAGCATCTGGTTGAGAAAGCGCCGTCTGAGCTCTGGTCCGGCCTTGATGAGGCCGAGGTCGTCAGGCCAGAACAAGGTGACACGGAAATGGCCCGGCAGGTCGAAAGCCCTGCGGCGGACTCCATCGACCTCGATGACCCTCCGCGCCCGATCGCCTTCGATGGTGAGCGTGATCGCCAGCTCGATCACCGTGCCGCCGCTCTCCACCTCGGCTTCGATGCGCGTGGCTGGGGCGATCGGGCCTACGACCTCGCCGTCGCGCCGCGTCCGAGGAGACGCCGACAATGCCAGCATCGCCACGGCCTCAAGCAGGTTCGTCTTGCCCTGGCCGTTGTCCCCGATGAACACGTTGACGCCCGGACCGGGCTTGAGGTCTAGGTGGGCGTAGTTGCGGTGGTTTCTAAGTTGGAGTCGCCGGAGCAGCAATCAACTTCAGTGAGGGCATCTAGGACATTGCCACGCGCACGGGCATGATCACGTACAGGTAGTGCTCCTTGCCCGGCGGCCGCAACAATCCGGGGCTGAGCGGGCCGTCGAAGAGCAGCTCAACCTCGTCTTCAGCGATCACCCCTAGGGCGTCCAGGACGTAGCGCGCGTTGAAGGCGATCTGGATGTCGGACCCGTCCACATCGGCCGCCATCTCGGCCTTGCTGTCCCCAACTTCGTTGGTGGTCGCCGACAGCACCAGCGCGCCGGCTTGCGCTTTGACCCTGATGACGTTGGCGCTGTCGCGGGCAAACAGCGAGACCGCCCTGACGGTCTGCATGAGCTCGCTGGTCGAAACCCGAACTTTGGTCGAGCTCTTGCTGGGGATAACCTGTGCGTAGTTGGGATACTTCCCATCGATCAGCCTCGAGGTGAGCTCGGACGTGCCGGCCTTGAAGAAGACCTGGTTTCGGGCTTTCGAGATGATCACCTCGACCTTGCCAGGCTCTCCCTTCAGCACTCGCGAGAGCTCGGCCAGCGCGCGAGCCGGCACGATCAGGCTGGCCTCCAGGTCGGCAGGACCGGTGGCCGCGAGCTTGCGGACGGCCAGGCGGTGACCGTCGGTGGCGGCCATGGTGAGCGCACCACCCTGGATCTGCACGAGCACGCCCGTCAGCACAGGCCTCGCCTCGTCGGTGGAGGCTGCCATCTGTGTCTGTTCGACGGCGCTGACGAGCTCGTCCAGCGCGACCTCGAGCCTGTCGCCCTCGTCAGGGCGAGGTCCAGGCGGAAATTCCTCTGCCTCGATGCACTTGATGTGAGTGTCGAACCGCGCGCAACGCAAGCTGAGCGATTGGGTCGCACCGTCGAGAGACATCTCGAGATCCTGGTCTGGTAGTGTGCTGACGAAATCGGTGAGCAACCGCGCGGGGGCGGTGGTGGCGCCTTCCATCGAGACCTCTGCCGGCACCAGCTTCCGAATCCCAATCTCGAGGTTTGTGGCAGTGAGTGCCAGGCCTTCCGACGTGGTCTCGATGAGGATGTTGTTCAGGATGGGCAACGTCGTCCTGCTGGAGATCGCACGCGACACAATCTGCAAAGCCTGGCCCAGGACAGACGGCCTGCATGTGACCTTCATTTGCGAAGCGATGGCTTTGGCATTCAAGACACTTGTCCCCCGTTGTAAGAGTTTCTCTTGATTGAAATCATCAGTAGTCCATAACAGTAAGCGCTGTGGAGACTGTGGATGTCGAGATCATTTACAGATCGATCCGGGCCGGGGATAAACACTTTGTAACTGGCCGCCGCCATGCCGAGTCCTGTGCTCTCACTGTGGAGTAATCCGTGGGGTGCAGCCAACGCACTGCTTCTCCCCGCATCAGTCCAACAAATTGTGGAAAGCGCTGTCACTGGACGTAAAGGCGCTCGCGAATTGCCTGGACCTCGTAACGCAGCCGTTCGTCTTCTTTGAGCTCGTTCGCGATCTTCTCGATCGAATGGAGGGCGGTGGTGTGGTCGCGGCCCCCGAACGCCTTGCCGATGGCCGGCAGCGATGATGGCGTCTCTTCGCGGACCAGGAACATCGCCACCTGGCGTGGGAACACTATGTGCTTGTCGCGGCGCTTTCCTTTCATGTCATCAAGGGTGACGTTGTAGTAATCCGCCACCAGCGCCTGGATGCGCTCGACGTTGATCGGCTTGCGCGTGCCGGCGGGGATGATGTCGGCGAGAAGTCGGGCAGCCTCATCCTCGTCCACCTGCCGTTGGTGGACGGCGGCGAAAGCCTGCACGCGCGTCAAGGCACCTTCGAGCTCGCGGATGTTCCGCGTCACCTTGTGGGCGATGAAGCTCAGGACCTCTTCGGGAACCAGCGCGCTGTTGTCGCCGAGCTTGGAGTGAAGGATCGCCAGGCGGGTCTCGAAGTCTGGCGACTGGATGTCGGCGATGAGCCCCCATTCGAATCGCGACCTGAGCCGGTCCTCCAGCGTCGGGATCTCCTTGGGCGGCCGGTCCGACGAGATCACGATCTGCTTGTTGATCTCGTGGAGCGCATTGAAGGTGTGGAAGAACTCCTCTTTCGTGCGGTCCTTGCCGGCCAGGAACTGCACGTCGTCGATGAGCAGGACGTCGACCGTGCGGTACTTGTGCCGGAACTCACCCATGCGCGCAGTGGCGATGGAGCTGATCACCTCATTGGTGAATTGCTCAGAGGTGAGGTAGACGACGCGTTTGCGCGGAAACCTGTCGTGCACCTCGTGGCCGATCGCGTGCATGAGGTGTGTCTTGCCGAGGCCGACGCCTCCATACAGGAACAGCGGATTGTAGCTGTCGCCAGGCGCTTCCGCGACAGCCTTGGCGGCAGCATGCGCGAACTGCGAGTTGTGACCGACGACGAACGACGAGAACTTGAATCGAACGTTGAGCTCGGATGGCGGTATCGGTGTGGCGTCGGCATAGGGCTCGGCTCCGTTGTCACGGCCGTTGTCGCCCGCGGAGCTCAATGTGTCGACGTCGACGGTGGCGATGGCCGGACGGTGGCCGGACGGTGAGATGACGAAGTCGATGTCGACCTCGGTGCCGGTGACCGCCTGGAGGGTCTCCTGGATCAGTCCCGAGAATCGGTCGGCCAGCCAATCTTTCGCGAGCTTGCTCGGCACACCGATGCGGTATGTGTTGTTGTCGGCCGAGAGCACCGACGTGTTCTTCAGCCACATGTCGTAGGTCCGCTTGGCCAGCTGGAACCGGAGCTCCTCCTGGACCTGGGACCAGACTTGGTCCTGATTCAACTCATGCCTCCTTCCTTCTCAGGCCTGTGGACGAACGCCACCGAACCTGGGGAAGGAAGGCCGCTGGGCTCTGTAAATGCTGTGGACAACTTGGGGCCAACACTTTTCCATCCTTTTCCCGCTTCCTCGCCCGCACGCCATCCCGGCATCCCATCAAAGGCGACCGCAGGTACAACCGAAGCTCAACGACCTATGAGCCCCGCCTAACTGTGTCCTGTGGAAAAGAGCGGACCGGATTTCCACAGGCTGGCGGCGCCTACCTGTCCGAAATCCCACATCCGGTCGATCCCGAAATATGGAAGCGGTGTTATATGCTTATTTAGCACTCGGCTGTGGCGTTTAGTGGGACCGATTTGAGCGACCTGTACTGGACTGGAGCTGCTACCCCTACTCCGTCTGCTTCCGGGCCGGGATTGTAGCAAAGGCATATCGTCTTCGCAAGGCTGCACGTCACCTGATGAAGTGATAGTGCCGGTGTAGCAATCGAGGAGCCCAAGGTTCGATACACTGGCGCGGTTCACATCAAGCATTGCGCATAGGGGAGATCCCGCCATCAAGCGAACCTTTCAACCGAAGAAGCGGTACCGCCGCCGCGTACATGGTTTTCTGCGCCGCATGAGCGCACGGGGCGGCGTGAGAGTCGTGCAGAACCGCCGTCGCAAGGGCCGCCTGCGGCTTAGCGCCTAGTCCGCCTCTCGCGTTGAAGAGGCGTTACCGGCTCCGCCGGCAGGCGGAGTTCCAGTCCGTATTCGCGGGCAAACGGATCTATAGCGGGCGGGCGCTCGTCGCATTTGCCGTCCCCAGCTCCGGTGAGGCGAATCGCGTCGGCGTGACGGTCAGTCGCGCACTCAAAAGCTCCGTCGCCCGCAATCGTGCGAGGCGCCGCGTGCGAGAGCTGGCCCGGGAAAAGCTGCTCGGCCCTGATTCGCCGCTGGCCAGCCTGGGAATACGATATGACGTGGTACTGATCGCGCGCCCGGCGGCGCTCGTGATGACGTTCGCCGACCTGAGCGAGGAGGCCTCGCAGGCTGCGCTCAGGATCTCAAAGTTGAACCGATGACCAAGGTCCTGCTCGTTCTGATTCGCGGCTACCAGATGTCGTTCTCGAAGATCCTTCCGCCGTCGTGCCGCTACTACCCGTCGTGCTCGCATTACACGTACGAGGCGATTGAGAGGTACGGCTGGCTGCGGGGTAGCTGGATGGGAGCGGCACGGATCGCGCGGTGCCATCCGTTCGCCAAGGGCGGCTACGATCCTGTTCCCTGACATTGCCGCCGGCCGCAATTCACTGGAGACCTGACATCCACTTCGACATTTCGCCCTCGCCCTCGCCCTCGCCCGTTTCCACGCCGTCATGGATGCATGTTTTCGACGTCTTCCTACCCGTCCAGCACCTCTGGCAGGTGGTCTTCGAGAACAATCTCGCGGCGGTCCTGAACTTCATCTACGTCCATTTCCAGGCAGTGCCAATCCTGTCCACCATTGGGGCCTACGGCCTCGCGATCGTCGTTCTCACCATAGGCATCCGGCTGATCCTTTCTCCGCTTCAGCAATTCCAGCTCACGACCCAGAGAAAGTCGATGCTCGAGCAGCGAAAGCTGGCCCCGGAGGTGGGCGAGCTTCGCAAGAAGTACAAGAAGGAGCCGCAGAAACTCCAGGCCGAGATGACCAAGCTCTACGCGGAGCACGGCATCAATCCTTTCGCCGGGCTCGTGGGCTGCCTTCCGTTGGTCGTGCAGCTGCCGATCCTGACCGCGCTCTATTACGTGTTCACTGGCTTCGCGCACCGCGCCACGGCCGCCGCGCACTTCCTTTTCATCCCCAACCTCAACGACAACCCCAACCACCATCTGCTGGTGTCGCTCGTCAACGGCATCGGCATCCCGGACCCGTCATATCTGGTGTTTCCGCTGCTGGCCGCGGCCACCACTTACGTGCAGACCAAGATGCTTCAGATGCCACCGGCGCCCAACCTGACCGACCAGGAGGCCCAGGCGCAGCAGATGCAAAAGATGATGGTCTGGATGTCACCCCTGATGATCGGCTACTTCGCTCTGAACGTCCCGGCCGGTCTCGGCCTCTACTGGTTCATCGGCAACTGCGTGGGTATCATTCAGCAGTATTTCGTCGTCGGCTGGGGGAACTTGCTGCCAGGCCGAACCAAGGCCGCCAAACCCGCGGCGGTTGATTTGAAGCCTCGTGGCAGTCTCAAAGGCGGGCCCGACATCGGGCCGAAGAGCATATCCAGAGGACCCAAAGGCGCAGCCGATATAGGGCCGAAGGACATTGCCGGCGGCTTCCAGAGTGGAACGAGGAACGGGTCCCAGAACGGAGCTCGGAACGGCCCACAGAACGGCTCGAAAGCCCAGCCGCAGAGTGGGCGGAATCGCAAGAAGAAAAAGAGATGAGGGCGGTGCTATGAGATCAGCAGAGGGACGGGGGCGCACGCTTGACGAGGCAGTCGATGCTGCGCTGATCGAGCTTGGCGAGAGTCGGCGCAACGTCGACGTCAAGGTTCTCAGCGAAGGTTCGGAGGAGACGGTGGTCGAGGTCACGGTGATCGATCAGGCCGCATCGGGTGCGGCTGCTGCCCCTGCTGACGGCAAGGGGGAGATGGCGCGGACGCTGGTCGAGGGCCTGCTGAAGCACATGGGGATTCGCGCCCAGGTGACGACACGCCAGGGCAGCGAGCCCACGACTCTCGACATCAGCGGTCGCGACCTTGGCGCGCTGATCGGATGGCGAGGCGAGACGCTCCGCGCGCTCCAGTCGGTGACCAATGTGATGGTGGGACGTCACCTCGGCGAGGGCGAGCGAATCATCGTCGACGTCGAGCGGTACCGGCAGCGGCGCGAGCACACGGTGCGCGAAATCGCGCTGCGCGCGGCACGCCAGGTGAAGATGACCGGCGACGCCATCACGCTCGACGCCATGCAGCCGTTCGAGCGACGTGCGATCCACCTTGCCCTCGAAGGCGATCCCGAGGTGACCAGCTCCAGCATTGGCGAGGAACCCGAGAGGCGGGTCGTGGTCGGCCTCCGCAAGCCGGCGGCAGAGTAGTCCGACAGCCATGACGGGCCGGGCCGCCGCTGAGCGGATCCGGAAGGCGATCGCGTTGATCAACGCGGTCGAGGACGGAGCGGGCGACGAGGAGATCACGCCGACGGAGATCGCCGAGGCGATTCGCGACTGTCTGGAGCTGAGTGACGTGGACCGCGTGCCGAACGTGCGCCGGTATCTCGGCGAGGCCCTTGACGCGGTCTCGGACGGAATGCCGGCCGACTTCGTCGCGATGACCCTTTACGCAGCGCTGGGCGCCCTCCAGGAAGGAGGTCCGGGCGTATAGCCCAGACCGTTCCATCGGGGTCCCGGCGCCCTTGGCGTGGGAGGTGGCCGCGGTCTGATCACAGCCTCCACGCCGCGCAGTGGCGGCTCATATACTGGCGACTCCCATGGCCGTTCCCCATCGAGTTCACGGCCTGGCGGGAGGCGCCAGGGTGGTGGTGGCTCCGATGCCGGAGCGCCTGTCCGCCAGCCTTGTGTTCATGTTCGGCGGCGGCTCGCGGTTGGAGGACGAGCGCCTGGCCGGCGCCTCCCACTTCATCGAGCACCTCTTCTTCAAAGGCACGAAACGGCGGCCGACCTCCAAGGAGATTGCTGACGCGATCGAAGGTGTCGGCGGGTTCATCAACGCTTCGACCGACAAGGAGCTGACCGCCTATTGGACTCGGGTTCCTGCTGAGCATCTTCAGCTCGGGCTCGACGTGCTCGCCGACATCGTGTCGAACTCGAAGCTCGCCGTTGACGACGTCGAGCGTGAGCGCCTCGTGATCCTGGAAGAGCTGAAGATGTACCAGGATCAGCCCCAGGACTACGCGCTCAACCTGCTGGAGGAGATCATCTGGCCGGGCCATCCGTTGGGCCGGGACATCGCCGGCACGGAACAGTCGGTGGCGCGGCTCACGCGCGACGACATTCTCGAATACGCCAACGCGCACTACCGGATGCCCAACCTCGTGATCGGCGTGGCGGGTGCGATGGACGAAAACGAGACGCTCGAGGCGATCGGCTCAAGCGTGACGCTCACGTCCGAACCCAACGGTTTGGTCACGCCCCAGTCGCCCCTACCCCTGAATGGTTCGAACGTGCTGCTGCGGCGAAAGCGAACCGAGCAGGCTCACATCGGTCTCGGAGTGCGCGCGCAGAGCTATCTGGATCCCGATCGCTTCGCGCTCGACCTCCTCAATACTGTCCTGGGCGAGGGCATGAGCTCGCGCCTGTTTCTCAACATTCGCGAGCGCCTCGGGCTGGCGTACGACGTGCACAGCTTCACGCAGAAGCACCGGGACACCGGGCACCTCGGCATCTATCTCGGGGTTGATCCAAGGAAGGCGATAGAGGCCATTCGTGCCGTTATCGCCGAGATGCACAGGCTGTGCGACGAGGACCTGTCGGAGGAGGAGCTGCATCGCGCGAAGGAGTTCACGAAAGGGCGATTGCGACTCGACCTCGAGACCACCAACGGCGTTGCGTTCTGGCTCACGTACCAGGAGCTGTTGATTGGCGAGATCAAGGACATCGAGGACGAGCTGACGATGGTCGACGCTGTCACGACTGCCGACATCCGCAGGGTGGCCAACAGTGTGCTGCGCTCGCCAATTCAGGCCGCGGTCATCGGTCCATTCAGCCGCGAGACAGCGTTCCTGGCGGAGATCGACTCCTAGCCTGCCACCACGGTGCCGGTTTCGAGCACAGGCAGCTCGCCGTAGATGCCCCCGAAATGGTTCAAAGGCCAGATGCGAAACCATGCGCGCCCGTCGATACGGTCCCGGCCGATGAACCCGAAGATGCGCGAGTCCTGTGAGCGGTTGCGGTTGTCGCCCATGACGAAATATGCGTTGGGAGGCACGACCATGCCGTCGGGGCCTCCCCACGTGTCGAGCTGCGTCCACGCCTCTGGCAGGTAAGGCTCGTCCAGCTTATGGCCGTTGATGTAAACGATGCCGTGGCTGATGAGGATCCGCTCGCCGGGCAGAGCGATGATCCGCTTGATGAAGTCCTTCGAGTTGTCGCTTGGCGGCCGAAGGATGATGATGTCGCCGCGCTGGGGGACGTGCAGTCGATAGTCGATCTTGTTCGCGATGAGGTAGTCGTTGTCGTCGAGCGTCGCGAACATCGAAAGACCCTCGACATGAACCGCCTGGACGGCGAAGCTGATCCCGAAATACAGGATCACCGCCAGCACGACGACCTCGACCAGCTCGCGCAGAAGCGACGAAGCGGTTGAAGGTCGGGCTGGCGCGGCTATCGCCGCAGGTTGTTGTGATAGGGCCATACGTGTTAGGTGACGAGCTTAGCGCACACCCGTTCAAGCTCTTCTCGGCTCGAGTACGTGATCTCCACCTTTCCGCGATTCATCGTGCCACTGATCTTCGTAGGCAGGCCGAGTCGCGATTCGATGTCGCCGGCGAGCGACCGCAGCTCGGCAGAGCCATCGCCCCTTGGCTTGCGCCGTGGCTTGTAGCTTCGGACCCAGTTCTCGGTCTGCCTGACCGACAGGCGCCGCGCAATCACAACTTTCAGACCATGCTCCTGCGCTGCTTGCGATTCGAGAGCGATGAGCGCGCGGGCGTGACCCGCGCTGATGACGCCGGACGCCACCGACGATTGGATTGCCGCGCAGCCGTTGAGAAGTCGAAGCGCCTGCGAAACAGACACACGGTGCTTGCCGATCTTCTGGGCCACCTCTTCGTGAGTCAGCCCGAACTCCTCGGTCAATCGCTTGAGCCCGCCTGCCTCCTCGATGGGGTCGAGGTCTGTGCGCTGCAGGTTCTCGATGAGGCCGAGCACGAGCTGTGCGTCGTTGCCATCGTCGAAGCGGACGACAGCGGGCACAGAGCTGAGGCCCGCCAGCCGCGCGGCTCGCCAGCGGCGCTCACCCGCGATGAGCTCGTAACCGTCGGGGAGCCTGCGCACGAGGATGGGCTGGAGAACGCCGTGACGGCGGATCGACTCGGCCAGCTCGCCGAGCGGCTCGGCGTCGAACCTTGTGCGCACCTGCTGGTGAGAAGGTCGGATCTGGTCGACCGCGACCATCTGGGGCACCATCGCGTCCCCTTCGCGCGTCGGAATCAGGGAGTCGAGGCCGCGGCCCAACCCACGGATGCGTTGCTTCATCGTTCCAACAGCTCCTTTGCGAGCGCGCGGTAAGCGGCCGCGCCGCGACTCGAGGGGTCGTACTGGATCACCGACTTGCCGTGGCTCGGCGCCTCGCTGATCCGGACAATGCGGGGAATGAGTGTCTCGAGAACAAGTGCGGGATGTGAGCGGCGCACCTCCCGGAGCACGTCCCAGGACAGAGTGGTGCGTGCGTCAAATTGCGTCATAACAATGCCTGCGATCCCGAGGTTGGGGTTGAGGCGGGAGCGCACCAGCTGATGGGTGTAGAGGAGGTGGCGCAAGCCCTCCAGGGCGAAGTACTCGCACTGAGTCGGGATCAGCATGCTGGTGGCGGCGCTGAGCGCGTTGAGCGTCAACAGACCGAGGGAGGGAGGGCAGTCGATGATGATGCAGCCGATGCCCTCCGGCACGGAGCCGAGTGCTTTGCGCAGGCGGGTTTCCCTGGCGCTCATCGTCGCCAGCTCGATCTCGGCGCCGGCGAGGTCGATGTGAGAGGGCACCAGCTGCATGCCAGGAACGCTGGTGGGCACCATCGCCTGCTCGATGGTGGCCTCGCCGACGAGCGTGTGGTAGACGTTCAACCGGGCCCGGACAGGATCCAGCCCCAGCCCCGAGGTGGAGTTGGCCTGCGGGTCCAGGTCGACCAGGAGGATCGAGTGGCCGATCTCGGCCAGGGCCGCACCCAGGTTGATGGCGGTGGTCGTCTTGCCAACGCCGCCTTTCTGGTTCACCACCGCGATGATCGGTGGAAGGGTGGTCGCCAACATCTTGGGGCTGGCCGCCTCGGCAGATCCTACATCTGGTGGCATTCCAGCGATCTTAGCTCACATTGGAGAGCTCGGCTGGGCGCTGGCCGGCAGAAAACGACGACGGTTTGCCCACAGGCCGTAGCCGGCGAGGGCGATCAGCCCCAGCTCAACGGCCACGGCAACGCCCATGAGACCGCTGGCGACACCGACTCCGGCGAGGAGGTTGTAGGTGACGTGGCAGAGGCTGGAGGTGGTGGTGTTCGTGTATTTCCTGATCAGGCCCAGGCCGATGGCCACGATCAGGACCGAGAGCGCGTCGAACGAAAGGCCGTACTGCGTATGGATCGAGGTGAACAGAGCAGCCGTGACGAGAATGCCTAGGCGTGGCTGCAAGGCTCCCCGAAACAAGATCTCCTCGCAGATCCCGGGGAGGAGCGCGATCGCCGCAATGCCGACAGGGTTGTTCAGCCCCCCGAAGACGTGTTGCGTCGTCCTGTCCACCTGGCTTGCGACCCCCGGCGTCCACTGGTGGCTCAGCCAGTCGGCTCCCTGGACGAGCGAGAAGAAGGCGCCGGCGGCCGCCAGCGCGAGGGCGACCTGCCACCATGCCGGACGGGTGAGTCCCAAGCGCTGGGCAGCGGCGGTGGCGTTGCGGCGTATATAAAGGCCGACCCCGGCGACGGCCATGATGAGGAAGGGCGCCTCGGAGGCGAGGACGTCGCCGATCGAGAGTGGCGGCAGCGTCTGGTCGGTGGCCAGGACGTTGACGAAGAAGATGGTCGTGAGCTGGGTCCCGAACAGGATCACCGCCAATACGAGCGCGTAGGCGTGAACCGGACTGTCGGGATCGATCGACAGCACACGGGCAATGCGTTCGCGGACCGCGCGGGCGGCCAGGATGGCGGCGACCGCCGCGGTGACCATGATCCCGATGTCCAGCCCCGTCTGCTGTCCGCCAGGACCTGCCTGGACGAGGCCCGCACCCCCCAGGTCCAGAGCACCGACCAGGAAGGCTCCACCCGCCGTCAGCCCCGCCAGGATTCCCGTCGCGTGGCCGGCCCAGCGCTTTCCCACCGCCGCATTGGCGGTGATGACCATCGGAAGGGGGAAGAGCAGCAGCACCGCGCCGCTGCCGGCGTCGAGGAAGGTCAGACCGTTCAGCCCGACTTGGTGCCCTGGTGCGGCAGCGACGGCGCGGCAGGCTCGTCGCCGGGATGCCTGGGAATGATGTCCAGGATCGGACGGATCAGGTCGATCGGGATCGGGAACACGATGGTCGTGTTCTTCTCGTAGCCGATCTCGACCAGGGTCTGGAGGAAACGCAGCTGGAGGGCGCCCGGCTGCGACGAAATGATCTCGGCGGCGTTCGCGAGCGTCTGTGAGGCCTGGAACTCACCCTCCGCGTTGATGATCTTGGCCCGCTTCTCGCGCTCGGCCTCTGCCTGCTTGGCCATCGCACGCTGCATCGTGCTGGGCAGCTCGACGTCCTTGATCTCGACCACCGCCACCTTGATTCCCCAGGGCTCGGTCTGCTCGTCGATGATCTTCTGCAGGTTCTGGTTGATCTTGTCGCGATTCGCCAACAGCTCATCCAGGGTCGCCTGGCCGAGGGCCGCGCGCAGCGTGGTCTGAGCGATCTGGGAGGTGGCGTTTATGTAGTTCAGAACCTCCGTCACCGCTCTCTGCGCGTCGATCACCTGGAAGTAGATGACGGCATTGACCTTGGCCGTCACGTTGTCGTTGGTGATGATCTCCTGGGGCGGCACTTCGAGCGTGATGACGCGCATATCCATCTTGACCAGGCGGTCGATCCCAAAGGGGATGATGAAGTTCAAGCCGGGTTGCCTGAGAGCGATGAGCCGCCCCAGCCGGAACACGACGCCGCGCTCGTACTGGTTGATGATGCGGATGGCGGAGATGGCGACGATCAGGGCCAGCACGACGATCACTGCCAGGATGGTCAGCGAGCCAAAGTCCATTTATACCTTCTCCTTTGCCTCGCCGGCTTCGCCGGCGACCACTTCTAACTGCAGACCGTTCCGGCCGACGACGCGCACCGGGGTGCCGGGCGGGATCGGTCCGTTCGAGGCGACGGCCTTCCACAGCGCCCCGCGCACAAAGACTAGCCCCTCCGGCGACAGCCCCTCACGTGCCTCGCCGACGGCGCCGATGAGCGCGTCCGCGCCGATGAACACCCGGCGCCGGCGCGCCCGAAGCACCCTGTCAACGAAGAAGACGAAAAAGCCAAAGGTGATGGCCGCGGATCCGAAGATCACGACCGGGTTGACGCCGAGGCCGACCGGTCCCGTGTTGACGAGAAACGCCATGCCCAGGACGAGCGACAATACGCCGCCGAAGCTGAGAATCCCGTGGGTGTTGGCCTTCAGGTCGGCGAGGAAAAGGATCAGCGCCAGCAGCATCATCAGGGCGCCGGCGATGTTGACGGGAAGGTTGGCGAGCGAGACGATGGCAAGGATCGCCGCGATCCCGCCGACGACGCCGGGCAGGATGGCGCCGGGCGTTTGCAGCTCGGTGATGATCCCGTATCCGGCCAGCAGGATCAGCAGCGCCGCGATCGTCGGGTCGATGAGGGCATTGAGGAACACCTGCCAGTAGGGCATCGGGAAGTCATCGATCGCCGCGCCGGCCGTGTGCAGGACGAGCGCGCCTGTAGCCCGGGGCAGCGAGCGGCCGTCGATGGAGTTCATGAGCGCGGCCGGATCCGCGATCTCGACGTCTGCAACGTGCAGCTTGACCGCCTCCTCGGCGTTGATGTTCACGCTGTTGCGAACCGCCTGCTCGGCCCAGTCGGCGTTGCGGCCGTGCATCGAGGCAAGGTTGCGCACCCTCGTCACTGCGTCGTTGAGGACCTTCGCGCCGAGGTCTCCCGTCAGGTCTGCGCCAGTCGATTGGATGGGGTGGGCGGAGCCGATGTTGGTGCCCGGCGCCATCGCCAGAATGTCCGCGGCTTCGGCCACGAACAGCCCTGCCGAGGCGGCGCGTGCGCCGCTTGGATAGACGTAAACGATGATCGGCACCTTCGAGTTGAGAAGGCTGGTCACGATGTCGTCCATCGACGTCGAGATCCCACCGGGTGTGTTCATCACGATGAGAAGGGCGTCGGCATGGTCGGCTTCAGCCCGACTCACGGACGTCGTGATGTAGGCGGCCATGATGTTGTTGATGTCGCCAACCAGGTCGGCGCGCTCGACGTGGGGCGTAGCCGCAGCGGCATGAAGTGGAACCAAAAGGGCCACTCCGAAGGCCACGATCCCGACTCGCAGCGCCCACCGTGCGCGCATAGATCGAGTATGGCGTTCGCTGGACAGCGGTGTTGTGTAAAACGTGGAACATTGGCGCGCCCGCCCGCCCGGTTCGGACCACGTCGCGTCGTAAAATTTGGGTGATGGCG
>JBGQGI010000012.1:0-13171 GCA_041497375.1 Candidatus Dormibacteraceae bacterium
CGCGCATGTCCACCAGGACCCAGCCCTTCCCACCTCTTTGAACGGCGAACTTAACCAGAGCGTGGATGCCGTCATCATGCGCGGGCTGGCCAAAGAGCCTCGATCGCGCTGGGCGACATGCGAGGCATTTGTCAACGCCCTTGCCACGGCAATGGGAGCCAAGGCCACTGCCTCTGTCGAGCGGACCATTGCCATGGCACCGCCCGCGGAACGTTCCGACAGCGGCCCCCTCTTTGCGCCGCCTCCGCCGACTATTCCCAGCCCCGTTTGGCCCGGCGGTGGTGATATCGCCGCCAGAAGAGAAGCGCGCATGCGGCGCTTCGTGATCGCTGTAATCGCAGTCCTCGCGCTTGCCGCCCTCATCGTCGGTGTCGTCGGCTTTGCCCTTAGAGGCTCAGCCACTCCGGCGCTGTCACTCTCATCCTCAAGTGTTCATGCCGGCGACACGCTGACGGTGACCGCGAGCCACCTGCCGGCTAACCAGCACGGCGAGGTTCAACTGCTCAGCGTCCTTCACACGTTTCCATTCACCGCCGATGGCAGCGGCAACGTCAGCGTGGAGATAACGGTGCCGCTTGACAGCGGGATCGGCGATCACACGGTGAGCATCTGTTGGGGCGGCGCGTGCCACGCCCACACGACGATCGTCGTAACCGCGCCGATCGCCCTCCCGTCACCGACCCCGACGGCGACGCCGGTGGCGACGCGGCCTTCCATCACGCTATCGGCATCCACGGTCAGGATCGGCGGGCCGTTGACCATCTCGGGACGCAACTTCGACAGCGGCAAGCCCGCGACTGTGGCCATCTTCCAGAGCACGACGCGGCACCTGCTCGTCAGCACGCCCATCGACGTGCGTTCGGACGGCACCTTTGTGGTCACGGTCAGGATTCCGTCTGGTGTTCGGCCCGGGGCCGCCGAGATCGTTGCCTGTATTTACAGCGGACCGACCGTAACCCCAACCTCCAGCCAGTGCGGCGCACGACCCGTGGCCGTACTGACGTAGCTCTCGGCTAGAAGACCTCGGAGGCGACCAGGTCGTCCAGCGTTTCGCGCCGGCGCATCACCCTCGCCTTTCCGTCGCGGACCATGAGCACCTCCGGCCGCGGCATCCCGTTGTAGTTGCTCGCCATCGCGAGGCAATAGGCGCCCGCCGCCGGCACGCAGAGGACGTCGCCTGACTTCAGCTCGGGCATCTCGATGTCGGTAATCAGGATGTCGGTCGACTCGCAGTACTTTCCCGCGATCGTCACCTTGCCTGCAGGCGCGCGATCCGGCGCTGACGCCAGCACCGCCTCGTAGCGAGCGCCATAAAGCTTGGGCCGGATGTTGTCGCCCATACCTCCGTCGACGGCGACGTAGCGCCTCACCCCGGGGATGTCCTTGATCGAACCGACCGTGTACAGCGCGACTCCCGCCGGACCCGCGATCGACCGGCCGGGCTCGACGACGAGCTCGGGAACTTTCAAGCCGCGTGATGCGCATCCGGTCTCGAGCGCGTGGCGAACGGTCTCGACGAAATCACGTGGAGTCGGTGGATCGTCGTTGTGCGTGTAAGCGATCCCCAGACCCCCGCCGGCTCCCAGTTTTCGCGGCTCGAACTTCAGCTCATCGCGAAGCTGGACCAGCAGGTCGAGCATTATCTCCATCGCCTTCTGGTAGGCGCCAAGCGCGAAGATCTGTGAGCCGATATGCGAGTGAAGGCCAACGAGCTCGAGCCGCGGATGCTGCAGCGCCTGCTCGACTGCTGTGCGTGCAGCGCCGGATTCGATCGAGAAGCCGAACTTCGAGTCGAGCTGCCCGGTCGAGATGTGGTCGAGCGTGTCGGGCTTGACCCCAGGCGAGAGGCGCAGCATGACCGGCGTGCGCTTGCCCTCGGGCACGACGGATTGCAGGAGATCGAACTCATGAGACCCATCGATGACGATGGTGGCGCCGGCGCGATACGCGGCCTCCACGTCCTCGCGACTCTTGTTGTTGCCGAGGAAGTGAATGCGGTCGCGCGGAAACCCCGAACGCAGCGCGAGGTCCAGCTCGCCGGCCGACACGACGTCGAGACCAAGTCCTTCCTCCGCGACGACTCGAAGGAAATGCGGCGATGCAAAAGCCTTGGCCGAGTAAAGGACTTGCCCACCGCGGCCCATCGACGCGACGTACTCGGCGGATCGCTGGCGCACCGTCGCCTCGTCATACACGTAGAGCGGAGTGCCGTGATCGTGCGCCAGCTGGACGAGGTCGCACCCGCCCACCTCCATGTGGCCGGCGGTGTTGACCCGGTACGTCACCGGGTACAGCAAGCTACTTCGTCAGTTGGGGCTGGAGCCGCAGGAGCCGCATCCGCCTCCGCAGCAGCCGCCGGCGCTCTCACCGCCCCCGGCCTCGAAGGCTGAGGACGAATCGCCGGTGCCCGCAAAGGCGAAGCTCGAGACGAGCACGCGCGTCTTGGTCGACTCGCACGAGGGGCAGATCTGCGCCTGGTCCCTCTCGGCGAACCGAGTCAAAACGTCGAACTTGCCCGAGCAGCTCTCGCACCGATACTCGTATATGGGCATCTCGTGAACGATTCTAAGCTGGTTGAGCTCGCAAGAATGATCTCGGAGTGGCCTGGTCTCGTTGCCCGGCCTGATCCCGGTTTGATCGAGGACTGCCTGGTGCTGGTCGAGCACCTGGGAGACGCCCGCAAAATCGTGGATGTCGGCTCGGGCGGAGGGCTCCCTGGGCTCCCGCTCAAGATCGCGCGGCCCGATCTCGAGCTCACCCTCATCGAGGCAGACCAGGACAAGGCTGCCTTCCTCGTGCACGCCTGCGCCCAGCTCGGACTGGAGGGAGTTGAGGTCGTGGCAAGGCCGGCAGAGGACGCCGGCCATGATCCGCTGCTGCGCGAGGCGTTCGACGTCGCGGTGGCGAGAGCGCTGGCGCCGCTACCGGTGCTGGTCGAGCTTTGCCTGGGATTGGTTCGCGTCGGCGGCAGGCTGCTGGCGCAGAAGACCGAAGGTGAGGAAACCAGCGCCGCCGAGCGGGCAATCGAGGTCATGGGTGGCTCGCTGACCGCCGTCCACGCGTCGCCGTCGGGCGCTCGTCGTGCCGGGACGGTGGTGGTCATCGAGAAGGTCCGCCCGACGCCGGCCGCCTACCCGCGGCGTCCAGGGGTCCCAAACCGCAAGCCTCTGCAATAAACAAAACGGCGCGAGCCCAACACCCGCGCCGTCGGCGGTCGTTGTTTTGTTTAGCTGAGAACCGCTGCGCCTCCAGCCTTGACGAGCTTGAGGTTGTCCTGCGCGAGAGTTTGAACGGCGGTCGGAAGCGTGGCGTATTGGAGGGAGGTTCCGAGGCTCTGGCCGTCCGTGACCAGCCACTTGAATAGGTACGCGATCGCTTTGCCCTTGTTCGCATCGCTGTACGAGGCGTGCAGGATGATCCAGCTGAAGCCGGCGATTGGATAGGTGTCGTCGCCGGGCTCGTCGGTGATCGAGAAGTTGGTGGGGCTGACGTTCGTGTTTTGCGCCGCCGCCGCAGTCGCGCCGGCAACTGTGGCCTGCACGAACTTTCCATTCTTGTTCTTGAGATACGCCTGGGTCATGTTGGCGCTGATCACGTAAGCCAGCTCGACGTAGCCGATCGCTCCCGCCGTCGACTGCACAGCCTGAGCCACGCCCTGGTTGCCGTTGCCGCCGATCCCCGCCGGCCAGCTGACCGCCTTGCCGACGCCGACCTTGCTCTTCCACGTGTCGGACACCTTGGCGAGGTAGTCGGTGAAGTGGTACGTGGTCCCACTCGAGTCCGAGCGATGCACGACTTGGATGTCGGAGTTGGGAAGTGTGACTCCGGCATTCAGCGCCCTGATGGCAGGGTCGTTCCACTTCTTGATGGCGCCGAGGTAGATGTTCGCGATGGTCGCGCCATCGAGCTGCAGCCTCAACACGCCGGACAGGTTGTACGCGATGGAGATCACGCCTAATGTCGCAGGGATCTGAGTCACGGCATCAGCTCCACCAGCCGAAGTGATGTCCGCTGACCCCATCGGGACATCGCTCGCGCCGAAATCCACAGTGCCCTTGATGAACTGCTGGATGCCGGCCCCTGATCCGACCGACTGGTAGTTGACCGTGACCTGCGGGTTCTGCTGCGAGTACGTGTAAAAAGCCTTGCTGTAGAAAAGCGCTGGAAATGTCGCGCCGGCGCCGGTCAGAGCACCGCTGCCAACCGCCGAATTGGAAGTGCCCGTGCTGCCGCATGCTGTGATGAGGATCGCGGCCGCCAATCCGATGAGCAGCGCCCGCCCCGTTGATCTCCCTGAAAGCATCGGACCCTCCTAACTGACTCGGACGTATGACGCTTCCACGGTATGGACAGTCGTTTAAGGCGGGGTTAACCGGGCCTTAAGCCAACGGGGGAGCGCACCGCTCATATACTCCGGCCGTGATCTGGGATCGAAGGCGCCGGCAAGACGATGTGAAGCCGGCGGCCCCACCTGTCAACTCCTTCGCTGACGTCCTGGAAAACGCACCTGTGATGGCGCTGTTGATAGCGGAAGACAGGGCTGTCATCGACGCAAACAATGTCGCTCGTACTTTCTTCGAGATCGATCCGTCCCGCCTGCCCGCCAGCCTCGTGGAGGTGACGCTGGAGGGCAGGTTGGTTGACGTGCTCGCGGCTGGAGAATCGCATTCAGAAGCCTACCTCGTGCATCACCGTCGCAATGTCGTATGCACCCTGGTCCCGGGCCCGCGGCTCGGTCAGACGCTGATGTTCCTCACCGACGTGACGGAGCTGCGTCACCTGGCGACAGTTCGCCAGGAGTTCGTCTCCAATCTCGTGCATGAGCTGAAGACGCCGATCACATCGCTTCGTCTCACGGCTGAAAGCCTTCTTGGGGACCCTGCCCCGAAAGACCGACAGAGGTTTGCTGCAAGGGTCGTGAAGGAGGCCGACCTCCTGACGAATATCATCGACAACCTTCGCCAGCTGGGGGAGATCGAGGCCAAAGGCTTGGCGATCGAGCTCACGCGTTTCGATCTTGGCGAGCTGCTGCGTGAGAGCGTGATCCGGCTCGGGATCGATAGACCGGTGAACGCCGACATCCCCGCGGCGCTTGCCATCACGACCGACCGGCCAAAGCTCGTGCAAGCGCTCGCCAATCTGCTCGACAACGCGGCCAAGTTTTCACCGCCTGGCACGCCGATCGACGTGAGTGCCGAGGTGGCCGGCGACGAGGTTCGAATCAGCGTTCGCGACCACGGCCCGGGCATATCACCTGAGCACTGGAGCCGCGTGTTCGAGCGTTTTTACAAGGTTGATCGCGCCCGCCCGCGCGAGGCCGGCGGTTTCGGCCTCGGGCTTGCGATCACCAAGCACCTCGTGCAAATCCTCGGCGGCCGCATCTGGACTGAGGCCGCTCGCGATGGCGGCCAGGTGTTCACGATCGCCCTGCCGCGTGGCGCCGGCCGCCAGGAGCAAGACCTCAACCCTTAACGGGTGCATAAACGGCCCTTAACCCATCCCTGGATATCCTTGAGGCGGGGTGGCGGACTACAGGCCGATGATTCAGCCGATGGCCCAGATGAGCTGGCCGGCGCTCAGAACGATGCCCGGCGCGACTCCCGCGAAGTTCAAGGTTGACAGCCTGTCTTTCTTCTACGGAAAGACGCAAGCGCTCAGCGACGTCACCTTCGACATCCCCGAAAAGCGCATCACCGCGATAATCGGCCCGTCCGGCTGCGGCAAGACCACCCTGCTCAGAGTGTTCAACCGGATGTACGACCTGGTGCCCAACGCGCGGGCGCAGGGCTCGGTGGTGCTCGACGGCGACGACATCCTCACCACGAGCAAGCTGCTCCTGCTCAGGCAGAAGGTTGGGATGGTCTTTCAGCGCCCAAGCCCTTTTCCGATGTCGATCCGAGACAACGTCGCGTTCGCGCCTCGCCTATTGGGATGGAGCTCGAGCAAGATCACGGAAACGGTACGGCGCAGCCTCGAGAGCGCCGCCCTCTGGGAGGAGGTGTCCGACCGGCTCGACGCCCCGGCAACCTCGCTGTCCGGCGGCCAGCAGCAACGCCTGGTCATCGCTCGATGCCTGGCCGTCAACCCGCAGGTGATCCTCATGGACGAGCCCTGCTCGGCGCTGGATCCCGTCGCGACGCTGAAGATCGAGGACCTCATGGTGCAGCTCGCGCGCGACTACACGATCGTCATCGTCACCCACAACATGCAGCAAGCAGCCCGCGTGTCGGATTTCACCGCGTTCATGCTCATGAACAGCGACCACCGGTATGGAGAGCTGATCGAGTTCGCGCCTACCGCGTCTCTCTTCAACCAACCTCAGGACAGCCGCACAGAGGCATACATCACCGGCCGGTTCGGGTGACGACGTGCCCCGACTGACATTCGAGAAGGAGCTCGCCAGCCTTCGTGAGTCGCTCGTCCGCATGGGAACGCTCGTCGAATCGCAAATCGCAGCGTCTCTTGACGCGCTACGCAGGCGCGATGGTGCAGCGGCTGAGAAGGTACGAACCCAGGACCAATATCTAAACGAGCTATTCCGCCAGATTCGAGAGCAGGTGTTCATGGTCATTTCGACGCAACAGCCGGTGGCACGCGATCTCCGCCACCTCATGGGCATTCAGTACATCGCCACGGAGCTGGAGCGAATGGGCGACTACGCGGTTCGCATCGCTCGCATGACCGGCACTCTGGTAGGCCTACCGGAGAAGCCTCTGCGGGCGGAGTTCGGTCTGATGGGCGAGCTCGCCATCGCCCAGGTTCATGACATCCTCGAAGCGCTGATCGAGGAGAACGAGGTCCACGCCCGGTCGGTCGCCGGTCGCGACAACGAGATCGACCGCCTCTACCACCGAGTCTTCGAGGAGCTGGTGGCGGACATGGGCACAGGCAAGACTGACTCTGACGGCGCGCTGCGATCAGTCACGTTGCTGCTTGTCGCGCACAATCTCGAGCGCATCGCCGACCGCGTCACCAACGTCGCCGAAGACATCGTCTTTCTCGAGACCGGCCAGGTCGTCGAGCTGGGATGACGCGCGGAGCAGACAGCAGAGGGTTTGCGAGAGTCCTGGTTGTAGAGGACGACGAAGGCATCCGCGAGATGCTGAAGTACAACCTGGCCGCGGCCGGCTTCTCGGTCCAGGAGGCAAGCGACGGTGCGGCAGGACTCCGCACTGCGCGCACCTCGCGGCCGGACCTGATCCTCCTCGACCTGATGCTGCCGGGTATGAGTGGCTTCGACTTCTGCCGCGCGTTGCGCAAGAACAGCCGGGTGCCCGTGATCATGATCACCGCGAAGGATGCCGAGGTCGACAAGATCGTCGGGCTGGAGCTTGGCGCGGATGACTACATCACCAAGCCGTTCTCAGTCCGCGAGGTCCTCGCCCGGGTCAACGCGGTCCTCAGGCGCGCGCAGCCTGACGCGAACGAGCCCGGCTCGATCCCGGAACGCGATTCCTTCGGAACGTTCGCCATCGACCGCGCTGCGCGCCGGGTGACCCTTGGCGGGGTTGAGGTAAAGCTCGCTGCCCGGGAGTTCGAGCTCTTGTCTTACCTGCTTGCGTTTCCCGGCCGCGTGCATACGCGAGACCTTCTGCTCGAGAACGTTTGGGGGCGTGACTTCAACGGGGACCGGAAGACCGTCGACGTCCACATCCGCTGGCTGCGAGAGAAGTTCGCGGCTCGAGCGCCGTTCGAGATCGTCACCGTTCGCGGAGTCGGCTACCGGATGGATCGCAGCGCGCCAATCGACACGCCGCCACGCGAAGAGGTCTAGGAATGGCCGCGGCCGTCCAAAACAAGTTAAAGCGCCCCGCAGTCCCGAAGCTGGCTGATAACTACCGCAGGCTCACCGCCTTGGTGAGCTGTGCCGCGCCGGCGGCCCTCATCGTCCTCGTCCTCACTCTGCTGCAGCAGGCGCTTCCAGCAATCACCCACTACGGGCCCAACTTCCTGGTGCGTTCGGTTTGGAATCCGGTGACCCTCGACTTCGGGGCGCTGCCATACATCTACGGGACCGTGGTGACAAGCGGCGTTGCCATCGCCATCGCCCTGCCGGTCGGCCTGGCCGTGTCGCTGTTCCTCGCCGAGCCGGGTGCCCAGGGCCTTCGAGCCGCCATCGGAACCAGCATTGAGCTGCTGGCTGCGATTCCAAGTGTCGTGTTCGGAATCTGGGCGCTCTACGTCCTTGCTCCGTTTTCGTTGCACAACCTGGAAACCCCGATCACCCAGCACCTTGGCTTCATCGGCTTCCTGTCCGGTCCGCCGCGCCAGGCGAGCCTTTTCACAGCCTCGCTGGTCCTGGCGGTCATGATCCTGCCGACCCTGTCGGCAGTCTCACGGGACGTCATCCGAGCGGTGCCCCGCGGCCTGCGCGAGTCGTCTGTAGCCCTGGGCGCCACCTGGTGGGAGACGAACTGGCGTGTGGTGTTGCCGGCGGCGCGAGCCGGAATCTTCGGCGCGACGGTGCTTGCCCTCGGCCGTGCCCTTGGCGAGACCATCGCCGTGACGATGGTCATCGGTAACCGTGACGAGATTCCGAAATCGATCTTCTCTCCCGCATATACCCTCGCCAGCAAGGTCGCCAACGAGTTTTCTGAAGCCACGGGAACCCTGTACCCGTCGGCGCTGATCGAGCTCGGCCTCGTGTTGATCCTTGTCACCCTGACTGTCAACCTGGTGGCCCTGCTACTGGTTCGCTCAACGCAGGCTCGGATGGCGGTATGAGTCGTAATGTTTGGCGCCGCTTCAAGAGCAACGCTGCCATCAGCGGCGTCTATGCTCTCACCGGCCTCGCCCTCGTGCCACTCGCTCTTGTGCTGTGGTACACGATCGTCAATGGATTGCCCGCGGTCAGGCATCCGGAGTTCTTTCTCAATGTCGAGCGTCCGGTAGGTTTTCCGGGCTCCGGCATATCCCACGCCATCGTCGGCACCGCGATGATGGTTGGGATGGCGTCGCTCGTCGCCATCCCTGTAGGGGTTATCAGCGGCGTCTACCTCGCCGAGTACGGCCACGGCCGTTGGGCGAGCTGGGTGAGGCTCGCAAGCGATGTGCTGGTCGGAGCTCCCTCGATTGCCATCGGCCTGTTCGCGTACGCGATCCTGGTAGTACCGCTGCATCACTACTCGGCGGTTTCTGCTTCGGCGGCGCTCTCCATCCTCATGCTGCCGGTTGTGATCCGGACGACCGAAAGCGCTGTCGGGCTCATCCCCGGTGGCCTTCGCGAGTCGGGCCTTGCCCTGGGGCTTCCACGTTGGCGCGTTTCACTGCAGCTGATACTGCCCGCGGCGGCGCCTGGCGTGATAACTGGGGCGCTGCTCGCGGTGGCACGCGCAGCGGGCGAGACGGCACCACTCCTGTTCACTGCGTTTGGCAATCCTCTCTGGAGCGTCGACCCGACACACGCTATGTCAGCACTGCCGCTCATCGTGTTCCGGGACGCGCTGACCCCATACACCGAGCTGCACGATCAGGCATGGGGCGCCGCGCTTGTACTGGTGACGATGGTTCTGATAATCAACCTCGCCAGCCGCTGGGTGCTGCGCCGTCAGATCCGCCTGGCGGGCCAGCTGTAAGACTTCGCTTACTCTTTGCCTAGGGTGGTGAGGGTCTGAAGCTAAGCCTGGTTCCGCGCGAGCGCCGGTTCTATGAGCTGTTCCAGCGGCAGGGCGTTCTGGTGAGCGAAACGTTGACGGAGCTCAGCAAGTCACTGCTCGAGGGGCGCTCGCGCCATCCTCGGCTCAGAGATCTCGAGCACGAGTGCGACGACGTCACCCATGAGATCTACAACCTGACGAACCGCACGTTCAGCGCCCCTATCGAACCCGAGGACATCCTCCTGCTTGCGCACGCACTCGATGAGGTCGTCGACTTCGCAGAGGAGGTCGCGGACAAGATCGACCTCTACGGTATCGGTGAGATCACTGACTCGGCTAAAGACTTCGGCGAGTGTCTTGCCAAGGCCGGCATCGAGCTGGCCAAGGCGCTCGGCATGCTGCACGACTTCAACGGTCTCGATCCTGTCCTGCAAAATGTCCATCGTCTGGAGAACGAGGGTGACCAGATCACGAGGCTCGCGCTGCAGAGGCTGTTCGAGGCCAATCATCAGAAGCCTGCCGACCTGATCAAGTGGAAGGACATTTACGGGCTGCTTGAGTCGACACTGGATGAGTGCGAATCAGTCGCTGAGATCATGGAAACGATCTCGATCAAGAACGCCTGATAGCTTCGCCCCTGGCCGAAGGACATTAGATGAAACTGAGCCTGATCCCTCAAGGCGGCCGGCGCTTCTACGACCTATTCCGAAAACAAGGGGAACTGGTCAGCGAAACTCTGGCGGAGCTGACCAAGTCGCTGCTTGAGGGCAAGAGTCGCCACGCCCGCTTGCGCGACCTCGAACATCAATGCGACGAGGTGACGCACCAGATTCACAACCTGGTGAACAGCACGTTCGTCACGCCGATCGAGCAGGAGGACATTCTTCTTCTCGCATCGAGCCTCGATGACATCGTCGATCTTGCCGAGGAGACCGGCGACAAGATCGACCTGTATCAGATTCACCTGATCTCGGACGCTGCCAAGGCGATGGGGGAGCTGCTGACAAAGGCGGGCGGAGAGGTCGCTGCGGCCCTTGATCGGCTTGAAGGCTTCGCCGAGCTCAAGCCCCACCGGCTGGAGATCCACCGGCTGGAAAACGAAGGCGACAGGATCACGCGCGAGGCAATCGGGGAGCTCTTCGCAAAAGTCAACGACGCTGCGGAGCTGGTCAAGTGGAAAGACATCTACGACCTGTTGGAAGCCACGATGGACGCGTGCGAGCAAGCTGCCAACGTCATGGAGACCATCTCGATCAATAATGCGTGAGACCGCGATTCTTCTCTGGGTGACCATCGGGATCGCAATCGCCTTCGATTTCACAAACGGGTTCCACGACACCGCCAACGCCATCGCCACGTCGATCTCCACTCGAGCCCTCACCCCGCACGTTGCGGTCGGGCTCGCAGCAGTGTTCAACCTCATCGGCGCGGTGGTCACCGTCGCTTTCTTTCAGGCGAAAGTGTCGAACACCATTGCAAGCACTCTGGCCATCAAACCTGGTCTCGTGGTGGTCATGGCGGCCCTGTTAGGCGCAATCGCGTGGAACCTGATCACGTGGTATTTAGGGCTCCCCAGCAGCTCAACCCATGCGCTGATCGGTGGACTATGCGGAGCGGGTATCGCGGCGGCCGGTGGATGGGGCGGCGTCAAATGGTCGGCGCTTGGCAAGCAGGTGATCAGCCTTGTCATCTCGCCCCCGGTCGGTTTCTTCGCCGCTGCAATTTTTTCCATCGTTCTGGTGTTGGTCATTTACCGGTTTCACTTTCGGCCCGGTCCAGTCAATCGCACGTTCCGTGGCCTCCAGATTCTGACCGCTGCTTTTCTTTCTTATTCGCATGGGGCAAACGACGCGCAGAAAACGATGGCTGCGATCACGCTGGCTTTGGTCGCGTCAGGCGACCTGACCAAGTTCCAGGTGCCACTGTGGGTGGTGATTCTGTCCGCGGTCACCATCGCGTTCGGCACCTACGCCGGCGGGTGGAGAATCATTCGGACGCTGGGCTGGAGCATTCTTAAACTGGAACCGGCGACCGGCATGGCCGCCCAGCTGATGGGTGCAAGCGTGATCCAGGGCGCAACGTTCTTCGGCCTGCCGGTCAGCACCACACACGTCATCACCGGCGCCGTCATGGGCACAGGCGCGAGTCGGAAGCTCTCAGCCGTGCGTTGGGGTCTTGGCGCAAACATTGCCGCCGCGTGGATCGTCACCATTCCGGCAGCGGCCGTCATTGCATGGGTTGCCTTCGCGATTCTCCACACTGCAGGCCTTCGCGGCTGAGCGAAAAAAAATGTCAAGTGGGGGGCCTGCAAGTTAAACTCACGCGAACGGCTCGAATTCCTGGACGTTTCAGCACGGCGTTTCAGCAGACGAAGGAGCAACGTTGGCAACAAAGATTCTGGATGTGACGGATGTGACCGTGATACGAGCGGCGGGCGGTGTCGTCTGCCGGGTCGGTCCTTCCGATGAGACGGAAATCGCTGTGATCCATCGCCCCGCCTATGACGACTGGACGCTGCCCAAGGGCAAAGTCGAGCCCGATGAGGCCCCCGAGGACTGCGCGCTGCGCGAAGTTCGTGAGGAGACCGGTTTCAAATGCGAGCTCGTGCGGCCGCTTGGGTGCACCGCCTACGTCGACCGGCGCGGACGCGACAAGGTCGCTTGCTACTGGGTCATGGAGGTGCGCAGCGGGCGCTTCCGCCCTGGCATCGAGGTCGACAAGCTGGTCTGGCTGCCTGTCGCCCAGGCGGTGAAGCGGCTGACCTACGGGCGCGACAAGACGTTGGTGGTCCAACAGGACCTCCCCTAGACGCACCTATGCGCCTCGTGCGGCGCAGCACTCGGTAAGCTGGATCCATGCAGACGGTTGCCGCCGTCGACAAGCTGGTCATCGCCGGAGTCGAGCTGCGCTCGCGACTCTTCCTCGGCACCGGAAAGTACCCCGACGACGCTTCGATGCTCGCCGCACTGGAGGCCTCAGGATGCGAGCTGGTGACGGTGGCTCTCCGGCGCCTGGACCTGGACGATCCCCAGAAGAAAACGATCCTCGATGTCATCGATTGGAAGCGGTACCGCATTCTTCCCAACACCGCTGGGTGCCGCACTGCGGATGAGGCGATCAGGATCGCTCGACTTGCCAGGTCGATGGGGCTCTCGGATTGGGTCAAGCTCGAGGTCATCCCGGACCCGCGATATCTCTTCCCCGATCCTGAGGAGACGTTGATAGCCGCGCGCATCCTCGTTGACGAGGGGTTCAAGGTGCTGCCCTACATCAACGCGGATCCGGTCCTCGCCAAAAAGCTACAGGAGCTGGGCACGGTCACGGTGATGCCGCTGGGGTCGCCGATCGGATCGGGTCAAGGCCTCCAGACGCTGGAGCAAATTCGCATCATCGTCGAGGAGGCCACCGTTCCAGTGGTCGTCGACGCGGGGATCGGCGCGCCTTCTGACGCCGCCCTCGCGATGGAGCTTGGCGCCGACGCGGTCCTCGTCAACTCTGCAGTCGCGCTCGCGCGCGACCCGGGCCTCATGGCCGAGGCGATCAAGGGAGGCGTCGAGGCGGGTCGCAAGGCGTAC
>JBGQGI010000013.1:0-12778 GCA_041497375.1 Candidatus Dormibacteraceae bacterium
ATCTCCAAGCTGCAGGCGCAGCTCGAGCAGGCGCAATCGATCCTGGCGGAGTCGAAGCCGGTGGCCATCGCGTTCCACCCAGACATCCTCTCGCAACAGGTGCAGGTCGATGTGCCTAAGGCCGAACGGCCGCGCACCTTCGACCAGGTCGACGCCGATCGTTTCGTGCACGAGCTGCCAGCCCTTGTCAACGGGCGCCGGGTGATCATCTACGTGGGCGCTGAAGCCGCGCGCTGCCCGGGCATCACCGAGCTGACCACCGAGCTGTCGGAGCTCCTCCAGGCGCCAACAGTCTGGTCCGTGAACGGCGCCAACGCCGTCTCGCGAGACAACCCCTACGGGTATGGCTACATCTCCTTCGGCGGCAACGACGAGGCCATGAAGCTGTGGCGCGGCGTGAACGAGAAGGACATCGTGATCAGCCTTGGCTTCGACTCGGGCGAATACTCGCTGAACCTCAGCCCGATCCCCGCCGGCCACGTGTGGCACTTCACTGCGTGGAACGAGCCTTACGGGCACAAGGACGGTGACTTCAGGCATCGCGTCAAAGGCGACTACAGGATCGTGCGGGGCGACATCGAGAAGACGCTCCAGGAGGTCCTGCCCCGGCTCAAGGGCAAGGTTGGTCACCGCCCGAAGGTGGACGTCCCGCGAAACTTGAACACCAGGACCATCTCGCGGGAGGTCAGGAAGGGCTGCGTCGACGCTGTCGAGTTTTATGGAGAGCTGTACAGGTCGTGGAGGCCGCACAGCATCGGGTTCGACGACGTTTGCACCGCCTACAAGGACCGCCAGTACGTCACCCAGAGGCCGCACCAGTCGATGCCATTCCATACCGTCCACGACGGCTCTGCGATGGGTGGAGCTTTCGGGCTCGGCGTGGGGGCGAAGGCCGCGGATCCAAGCCTGCACACATTCGTGTTTTCGGGCGATGGCTGCTGGCGGTTGTTCGGCGGAGCGCTTGCCGAGGCCGCCAACATCGGCATGAACCTGTTCATCGTCAACAACGGCACCTACGCGATCGTCGACAAGGGTCTGGAAGTGGTGATTCCCGATGTCGACAAGGGCCGCTATCACGGCAAGCTCGCCCCAATCGACTTCGTTGCGGCCGCCAAGGCTCATGGGTGGAACGGCTTCCGCCTGCGGGCCGACCTGGGCAACCTGGAGGAGATCCTGGATGCCTGCTACAAGGGGTCGGGCCAATCAATAGTGGTCGACGTGCCGATCGACGCGGACCAGGTGATCGGGCTCAACCCGCGGTTGAACAACCTGACGACGGAGACGTACCTCTAGGTCACAGCAATATCGACGGGCGGACGCATCTCGCTCAGCCTGTGCAGCACCTCGTGTACGGGATGCGTCAGGAAGCCGTCGGGCATCTCCTCAGGTGTGGCTGCCCGGTCCTTCATCGCCGGAAACGCGACCTGCTCGAGCATGGCCTGGAACCGCGGTCCCCACTTGCGGGTCCCCAGGCGCGCTGTGGTCGAGCAGTTGTCGACCATGTAAGCGACGCCACGCGCGTGCATGTAAGGGAGCAGCGAGTCGACTGCCTCGATGATCGACTCGTTAGCGATCTCCGAGTACGGGTGGCCGTGCTCCACGAGTATGTCGATCTGGGCCATCATCGCCCCGGCAAAGGTGCCGGCCGTGAACCCGTCGATGTCAGTCTTGTTCTTGGCGCGGTGGCTTCGCACCTTGGCTCCGGTCGTCCACATCGGTGACTTGTCGATGGTGGTCATCGGATACTGGCCGAACCGGTTTGCGGCCATGACCACGCTTTTGATCTCATTGCCCGACATCACCTCGTCGTAGATCTCCGCCATTACACCCTTGAACGATGCGTACGTGGCGTCGTATGCGCGCCGGAAGTCGCGACGCCCATCGGAATCGAGGTGCTCGTCCAGGGCGACCAGCCCGTGCCGGGAGATCGTTTCGCGGATGGGCCCGGTCAGCGACTCGCACGCGCGATTGAAAGCGTCCTCTGGCTTCACGCCCTCCTCGAGGTAGCGCTGATAAAGCGCCTCGACGATGCCATGGACGGCGCCGAGCAGGATGCTCCGCTCGCCGAACAGGTCGGATACTACCTCCGATTTCAACGTCGTCTTGAACGTGTAAGGGGCACCGAGCGCAACCGACCATGCCAGCGCGATGTCCGTGGCGCGGCCATCCAGGTCTTGCTCGACGGCGAAGCTCGTGTTGATGCCGGCGCCATTCAGATCGCGCCCTTGCTCGTACAGCCTGCGCACCGATGGCCCCATTCCTTTCGGGCAGACGGCGATGACATTGACGTTGGACGGAAACTTTTCGCCGGTCGTCTCGAGATAGCCGAGGAGAAAACCGTGAGACAGGCCGAGCGTCGCCCCGGGTCGGAGCGCCTCGAACACCTTCTTGTAGAGCTGAGCCTGGGCTGCGTCCGAGATGAGAAGGATCACGAGGTCTGATTTCCGGATGACCTCGAACATCTCACCCAACGTCCCGTCCTTCTCAGAGAAGCCGGCGGCCCTGGCCTCGGCCATCGACTCGGACCCCTGGCGAAGTCCGACCGCGACGCGCACGTCGGTGCCGGCGAGCGATTCCTTCAGGTTCTGAGCCTGGGCGGGGCCCTGCGAGCCCCAGCCGATCACGCCGATCTGTGCAATTCCCGCAAGCGCCTTCGGCAGCAAGGGGAAGAGGTTTCGCCCGCCGCGCAGGAAGCTCTCCTCCACGCCGTCGAGCTCGATTCTCTCGACGTGAAAGATCTTCGAATCGAACAGGTTGGGTTTGCGCTTCACGTGCGTGGTCGTCGACACAACCGCAAAGTTTCGGCTATTCGCCGGCCGCGGGATAGGTTCCGAACAACTTGACCTCGGTCGTCTCTTTGGCGAGCGCCTCCAAGGCCGCGTTCGCGGCGGCGGGATCGGTGACCTCGAAATCCACATAGAACCGGTACTGCCAGGGCCTGTCGGGCATCGGCCTGGAATCGAGGCGCGTCAGGTTGATGCCGCGCTCTGAAAGGCACTGGAGGGCGGCGACAAGGCTGCCCGGCTTGTGCGAGCCGATGAAAGCGAGCGACGCCTTGGTCAAACCGGCCGCACCGGGTCGCGCCGCCTGGCCTCGATCGATGATGAGGAACCGGGTCTGGTTGGAGTCATCGTCCTGGATACCCTCGGCCAGGATCTTCAGCCCGTATCGGCGAGCCGCCGCCGCGCTTGCGATCGCGGCACTGCCGACGACCATGCCCTCGGCGACCGCCCGCGCCGCCCCCTCCGTGTCGTGGTAGGTCACTGCCTGGATGTTCCGGGCTTCGAGGAAGTGACGGCATTGCAGGAGGGCCTGGGGATGCGAAAGCGCGCGGACGACGGGCTCGCCACGGCCGAGCAGGCAGTGGCGAACCGGGTGGATCACCTCGCCGCTGATCCGCAGCCCTGAGCGCTCCCAAAGCAGGTCGTTGACCTCCTGCACGATGCCGCCGAGCGAGTTCTCGACCGGCAGCACCGCTGCGTCGACCTCGCGGGCCGCGACGGCATCGAACGCGCGGGAGAAAGTGGGATAGCCGACGGTCACGGCAGCGGGCAGGATGGCCAGCGCCGCCTCCTCGGAATAAGCCCCGGGCTCACCTTGGTAGCCGACACGAGCCCAGGCCGCGCGAGCAGGTTCCATGGTGCGCAATGGTACCGACCCCCCTCCCCCCTTAAGGGGGGAGCGCTCAGGGAGGGGGCGTTAACTGGCAACGACCGTGTGATCCAACCGTTTCAGGCGCTATTTGATATACAGGAATGGCTATCGCTGATGCACCCAAGGAAGAACCGGCCCAGGTACCCGACAAAGAGGAGAGCGGCCCGCTCCCTGGCGAGCGCCGCACCCGCCTGAGCGGCGCCTGGACCGCCATCGTCATCGGCCTCCTGGCCCTGGTCGTGATCCTCGTCTTCATCCTCCAGAACCAGCAGAGCGTCGAGGTCACCTTCCTGATGTTCAGCGGCCACCTGCCGCTTGCGGTGGCGCTGCTCTTCGCCCTGATCCTGGGGGCGATCATCGTTGTCGCTTTCGGCGCCGCTCGCATCCTCCAGCTGCGAATGGTGGCCGGGCGCGCGAGACGAAAGGGGCCCAGCTCGCCACCCCAGGCGGATTAGCCCACGATGGCTGCTGAGAAGAGTCGCTCCACTGGCAAATCCGCTACGCGGGTACGCTCCCCGGCTCCGGCCGGACGAGCTACAGCCAAGGCGGCCGCCGAGCCGAAAGGCGCCGAGCCCCAAAACGCCGAGGACACCAAACCCAAGGACGTGCCGAAAACCGCACCTGTGGTCGAGGCCGGTCCCGTTGCGGTCCATGTCGAGTCGGGCGACGTTGCCGTGGTGGTCGCGCCGCCGGGCCCTGCCGGGATCGATAGGCGCCTCTTCCACCTGATCAACGGACTACCGCACTCGACAACGAGCGACCGCTACGTAAGCGTCCTGTCCGACCTGGGGGAGGGTCTCGGGTGGGTGGCGGGGGGAGCCGCCCTGGCCATTCTTGGCGGCCCCAAAGGGCGCCGGGCTGGCCTCGCGACCGCATTCGCTTCATTGGCGGCGACATACGTCGTCCAGGTCCGGGTCAAGCCCCTTTTCCGCCGTGTCAGGCCGTTCGTCAACCGCGAGGCGCGCGTGGTCGGCATCAAGCCGCCCGACCACTCGTTTCCGTCCGGCCATACCGCTTCATCTTTCGCTGCCGCCACGGCCCTTGCCTTCTATTACCCGAAGGCGGCTCCTCTGGCTTACGGAGTGGCGGTCGGCGTTGGCGCGTCGAGGGTGCACCTGGGCGTGCACTTTCCCAGCGACGCAGCAGTGGGAGGGGTGATCGGCATCGGGATTGGGACTTTCAGCGCGTGGCTGTTCAAGAAGCGAGGCGGGCGGGCGGCCGGTCGTCGCGCTTAGTCCCAAACGCACGGTCTGAGACCCGCCGCACCGACACCACCAGGGCCAGCCAGGCGGTCGCGATGAGCAGCCCGGCAAGGACGTCGCTCGGCCAGTGGGCTCCCACGTAGATCCGGTCGAGGCCTACGGCCAAAACGATCCCGGCCACGATTGCCCAGCCGATCGGCCTCGCCCACCGCGGCAGGTATCTATAGCCGATGCACAACATCAATATGCCGGCACTGATCGTGATGAAGATGAGGTGCCCGCTCGGATAGCTTGTAGAACCGGGATGTTCGGTCACGCGAAGGATCTGGCCGACTGTCGGCCGCGGCCTGTTGACCAGGTTGACGACGATGAGGTACCACAGGCCGCCGGCAAGAGCGGCAAGCGCAAGGACCCAGGCGCGACGATTCAACAGGAGCACGAGGAGGATGACGACCACCTGCATGGGGACTCCTCCTGGCCCACCGAGCCACGTCAGGAAAGGGAACGTCAGGGTGAGCGGGCCCAGGTTGGTCGCCTGGATATCGCGCTCGACAGTCGCGTCCAACGTGAGGTAGGGATGCATGATGACGATCGCCGTGATAATCCCTACCGCGGCCGCAGCCGCGATCGCGACGACGAGCGTCGGGACCCGGATTATGTCATCGCCCTGGTTCGCCCACGAAACCATCGGAAGCTCGGGGATGGAAGCCAGCGCTCGGGAAGCCACAGCACGAACGCCGACCAGCTGACCCCGAGCAGGACTCCCCCCAACACATCGCTCGGCCAGTGGGCGCCGGCCCACACCCTCGCGATGCACGTCAGCACGATCACGATCACGGCGATGGTCCAAAGAACGGGCCGGAATGCAGGCCTGATCTTCGGAGCGATGGCCACTGCGATCATGAAGGCCATCCAGGTAAAAAAGACCGCGTGCCCACTTGGGAAGCTGAAGCCTGTCGTCGGAGACAGGATGTGGACAAGGTCCGCGGGTGGCCGCTGGCGTGAGATCACGAGCTTGATGAGGTTGTCGAGCAGGCTGGAGATGCTGCCAATCAACATCAACCACCCGGCGCGGCGCTCGAAGATGAAGAGCGCGACAACCCCAATGAGACCGAGCAGTACCTGCCAGATACCCGCGCTCGCATTGATGAGCTCCATCGGATAGACGAGCGGCCCCCAGTTGAAGCTCTGGATGAACCTGGCGATGGGTTCATCGAACGGAAGCACGTCGTTCTGGACGACCAGGAACGTGTCGATCGCGAACAACATGAACACAACAAGAGCGGTGGGGCCGAGCCAGCGCCGGGCCGTCGGCCCGGGTCGCCCGGCGATGACCTCCGCAGCGGCCTGCTTGGGCTCGGCGAGGGTCGCGGACGCTGGCTTGGGCTGCGCGCTCATTTGCGGAGGATCACCTGCAGCGCGCTCAGCTCGGCCGTGAGGGTGGCCGGCGTTCGGCCGATCTTGGCGTTGTCGGCGTAGATCCGGACCGCGGGCTTCGCGGTCACCTCGAGCTTGCGGAATCTGAACACCTGGCCAAGGCCCCCTTCCTTGTGCTTGGAAAGCACCACGCGTGCGAGTACTCGCTTGGCGATGTCCGTACGAGTTGCGCCGGCATGCACCGAAAGCTCCAGGTATGGATCCACGGGTGTCTTGTCGCTCACCGGCATCTGGGAGCCGATCGACGTGGTGTTGGTGAAGACGAGAGACATTGCCGTACCCGAGCCCCGGATGTCACCCCTCAGCTCATAGGTAAAGGGCTTCGCTTCGGCGATGTGCTTCACATCCTCGGCAAACGCTCCGAACGCACGGTCCTTGGCGGATTCGCCCGCGGTGATGAATTCGCCGAAGAGTCCGATGGCAGCTGCCTCGAGGAAGAGTCTTCCGTTCACCCGGCCGAGGGTTATCGGATGAGGCCGCCCGGTCTTGATCACGCGCACCGCGGCATCGACGGTGGTAGGCAGATGCAGCGACTTCGCGAAGTTGTTGAACGTGCCCAACGACAGGATGCCAAGAGGGTGCTTCGTATCGGCGAGCCTACGTACCACCCAGCCGATCGTGCCGTCGCCGCCTGCAACGATGATCGTGGCTGTTGGAGAGACCAGCTTCTCGACGTCCATCTTGGCATCGAATTCGACGATGAGGCTGCTCGCGAAGGCCTTACGGAGCTTCGCCTCGATCTGGGGTGTCATCGAGCCTGCTTTGGAGCTCAAGATCAGCAAGCTTGTCGCGCCCCTTGCGCTGCTCTTTGTGTGTCGTTTGGTCGTGCTCATACCGCCTGCTCTCGATCGTCGTCAACCAAACCGAGGGTTGCGCGCTGCATAAGCGCCTGTGTGTTGAGCCCCTTGGCGGTCGCAATCTTGCTCCAGGCCCCATCCCCGGCAAGCTCCCATGCGAGCGTGTCGTCGCTCAGCTCGAGATCCAGGAACTGCTCAATCTCTTGCTTCAGATCTGGATCGGCGATCGGGACCACCGCCTCCACCCGCCGGTCAAGGTTGCGTGGCATCAGGTCGGATGAACCGATAAGAACGTGACCGGCTGCGCCACTGCCGAAGCGAAAGATCCTTGAGTGCTCCAGGTAGTGGCCGATGAGTGAACGGACGTGGATCGCGTCCGATAGCTCGGGCACGCCCGGCTTGAGGCAGCAGATTCCGCGGACTATGAGGTCGATGCGTACGCCGGCCTGAGAAGCTCGATACAGCGCGTCGATGACTTCCGGGTCGACCAGGTTGTTGACCTTGATCACTATGCCTCCGTTCGACTTCAGAGATTCCTGCTCGATCAACTTGACCAATCCCGAGCGAAGCGTCGTCGGGGCGACCAGGAGCTTGCGGTACTCGCTCTGGCGGCTGTAGCCGGTGAGGTAGTTGAAGAGCTCGGCGATGTCGGCGGTCACATCGGGGTCCGCCGTGAAGATGGCGACGTCCTCGAACGTGCCGGCGCTCGTGGAGTTGTAGTTGCCGGTCCCGATGTGCGCGTAACGCCGAACGCCTATGTCTTCCTGTCGCACGACGAGCATGAGCTTGGCGTGCGTCTTGAGGCCGACCAGGCCATAGACGACGTGGACGCCCGCTTCCTCCAGGTTTTTGGCCCACACGATGTTCGCCTGCTCGTCGCCACGCGCTTTCAGTTCTACGAGCGCGACGACCTGCTTGCCAGATTGGGCGGCATGCTTGAGCGCTCGTGCGATCGGGCTCTCGGGGCCAGATGTCCGGTAAACCGTAACTTTGATTCCAAGGACGTTTTTGTCGCGTGCCGCCTGCTCGATGAACGCCTCGACAGAGGACTCGAACGAATCGTATGGATGATGAACAAGAAGGTCTCCGTCGCGTATCACTTCGAAGAAGTCAATCGCCTCGCCGCCATGCGGTCGAAGCCTGGGTTGAGTCGTAGGCATCCATGCCCTAGAAGTCACTCGGTCGCGGTCGGGCACCTTGATCGAAAGCAGGCCCGTCAAGTCAAGCAGCCCAGTCATGGAGTACACGTCCTCAGGGCCCAGCTCCAATTCCCGGAGAAGGAGAGGCAAAACGCCAGGGGACATGTCGAGATCCACTTCGAGCCGAACGGCCCGGCCCTTGCGACGCTTGCGCACGAGCTCGGCCTGGACCGCCGCCATCAAGTCCTCTGCCTCGTCGTCGTCCAGATCAAGGTCCGCGTCGCGTGTGACGCGAAAATAGTGGTAGCTCACTATCTCCATGCCGTGAAAGAGAACCGGAAGGTATAGGGCGATGACCTGCTCGAGGGGCACGAATCGTTCGCCATCCGGCAGACCGACAAAGCGTGGCAGCAGCGGCGGAACCTTGACCCGCGCGAACCGCGGCTGCTGTCGTGCAGGATCGCGGACCATTACCGCGAGGTTGAGCGAGAGGTTTGAGATGTACGGGAATGGGTGAGCAGGATCCACAGCGAGCGGGGTCAGGACCGGAAAGATCCGCTCCTGGAACACCTTCGCGAGCAATGCGCTGTCGGCTTTGGTCAGATCGTCTGCCCTGACTATTCGGAAGCCGGCCTCGGCAAGCGCGGGCACAATCTCCGCGTCTAGGGTTGCCGACTGGCGTTCGATAAGAGCACGCACCCTCTGCCCGATCCCATCCAATTGCTCTTCCGGGGTCATCCCATCCGGAGACGTCAGCCCTATAGGCGCCATGCGCTGTTCGTGCAGACCGGCCACTCGGACCTGGAAAAAGTCGTCGAGGCTGTCGCTCACAATCGCAAGGAACCGAATCCTCTCGGCCAGCGGGCGAGCCGTATCTTCGGCCATCGACAGCACCCGGCTGTCGAAGTCCAGGCGTGAGAGCTCGCGGTTGAAGAACCGGTCCTCCGGCAGCGCGTGGGCCGCCGCGCGAACAGTCGATCTCACAGCCATTTGACTATTTCTTCCGCGCCAATGCCGGATTGGAGAGCAGGCGCACCGAAAGGACGAGTGAGGTCCAGCCGAGCCCGAGGGCAAGGCCACCAAGGACGTCGCTGGGCCAGTGCTCGCCGAGGTAGATCCTGCCGATGCAATCCAGCAAGAGGACCAAGGTAGCCGCGGTCCAAACCACCGCAAGCAGCGGACGGGGTAGGCGGCCGACCGCGAGGCAGACGATGAGCAGCACCAGAACCCAGCTGAAGAAGACGACGTGCCCGCTCGGAAAGCTGAAGCTGCCGGTATGCCGGATCACATTGACCAGGTCGGCTGATGGCCGGGGTCGCTGGATGATCCCCTGGACTATCGAATAAATGGGTCCGGCCATTGCTCCGACCGCGATCAGCGGCGCCTTCTTCCAATTGATGACAGCCACCACGACGATGGCGCCGATGCCGGCGCACAGCTGGCGAGAGCCTTCCAGCCAGTCGAACCAGTTGAATACAGTGACGAGCGGTCCCCACGAGACGGCCTGGATTGAGCGCTCGAGTGATACGTCGAAGGGCATGTACGTATTGCCGGCGGCATAGACGGTGAGGCCCGCGAAAAGGGCGAGCAGCAGCAGGCCGAGAACTAGGAGGGGCCATCGAAACGGCGAGGTCCTCTCCTTGGGCATATGGACGGCGGCGACGACTGCGCTCAACTGGGGCTTCCGAGCAGCCGCACCCACCGCGCGCAGGCGAACGAGTGAAAGCCCAGAGCGATGAAACCCAACGCGATGATGCCCAGCAGCCAGCGGCCGTAAGGCTGGGCCAGCAGGAACAGGAATGCCCCGCCGAAGCCGTGAGCCTGGGCCGGGTCGTGGTGGAGGCCGGCCTGGATGAGGAACCATCCAATGACCAGGAAGGTGACGCCCCGCGCAGCCATCCCGAAACGTCCGAGCCCAATCGCGATGTCTCTTTCCGACGCAGTCATCTCCGCCGCCTTGAGGTCGGCTTTGAACGTGGCTCGGTATGCCTCCAGAAATTGCCCGAAGGCGATCCCGATAGAGATCACGCCGAGCAAAATGGTGAAGAAGCCCCCGCCGGGATTCGCCAACAGCGTGCTCACGGTTTTCTGGGTGCTGTCGTGAGAAGCCGAGCCCTGGCCCGCCAGGATGGTCGTAGCGAACAAAGCGATCGCCAGATAGGAGACGGCGCTCGTGACGAAGCCCAGCCTCGCCATGATGCCCTTTGCATCCCGACCGCGGTGTAGGGGATCGTAGATCGCCCGCACGAAGCCCCAGATCGCGTAGGCCACTAGGCCGACGATGGTCACAACCAGCACTCCCTTTCCAAGTGGGTTGCCGATCAGCCACACGAGGCTTCCTGAGAGGTCGGTGGCCTTGCCGCCAGGTGTTGCGAGCGCTATGCGCAGCGCAAGAAAGCCCATGACCGCATAGAGCACTCCCCGGACCACGTAGCCCAGGCGCTCGAGCAGCTCGAGGGTTGAGTTGGACGCGGCTTGTTTGATCCCGCCGGTACGGCTTTGAATGCTTGCCATCTCAGGCCGCCGGCTCTGTATGGGTGTTAGTGCTGTCGCTCACTGCTTACCTCCTACCATTGCTTCGAACGGACGTTTGGGAACGCTGGCGATCGCCAGGTCCTTCCGATTGAGAACGGCTGCCCGGGACACTTCCACCGAACATCGATCCACAGAACATCTGCCAAAGTCAGGAACAAACGCAGTAACACCCGGATAGGCCCTGGTCCTTAATCTGAGCTGTGATGGGCTCGGACAGGCAATCAAAGGGGATCCTCGAGAACTGGTTTCTCACCGCATCCGAGCGTGGCAACGACTTCACAGCGCTTGACAGGCGTCATCCGTCCGGGGCGGCGTGGACTACCGGCAACTTTGTCCAGACTCTGGTCCACGGAGCGACGTACTTCCACCGCCTGTTGAAGGAGATCGGCGAGCTGGGCCCCGGCGACCAGGTATTTTTCACCGACTGGCGAAGTGATCCCGACCAGCGCCTTGGTGACGGCCCGGAGACGGAGGTCGGGGCGGTGCTCGCCGCCGCGGCCCGGCGTGGCGTCAGCGTCAAAGGCCTGCTGTGGCGCTCACACTCGGACCGGCTTGGATTCAGCGCCAAAGAGAACCGCCACCTGGGAGTGGTGGTGAATGCGGCCGGAGGTGAGATTCTTCTCGATCAACGCGTTCGACTCGGCGGCTCCCACCACCAGAAGCTCGTTGTCATCCGCCGCGGGGAAGGGTCTGCAGCCGACGTCGCCTTTGTCGGCGGGATCGACCTCTGTCACAGCCGCCGTGACGATGCACAGCATCTGGGCGACCCGCAGAGCCAGCCGATGGCGCGCCTCTACGGAGCGACCCCACCCTGGCATGACGTCCAGGTGGCGATCGAAGGCCCGGCAGTCGGAGACCTGGACTTCACGTTCCACGAGAGGTGGGCGGACCGAAGCCCGCTCAGTCGTGATCCCGTCGGGGTATTCCATGACGTGCTTGGCCGGGCGGACCGCAAGGCGAGCACGCTGCCGCCGATGGCGCCAGACCCGCAAGCGCGGGGAACCCATTCGGTCCAGGTATTGCGCACGTACGGTCGCCGTCCGCGGGGTTATCCATTTGCGCCTCACGGCGAGCGCAGCATCGCGCGCGCGTACCTGAAAGCGCTGCATCGCGCCCGCCGGCTCATCTACATCGAAGATCAATTTCTCTGGTCGAGAGACGTGATGAGGCCATTCGTCGACGCTCTCATCTCCAACCCGCAGCTGCACCTGATAGCAGTGGTCCCCAGATACTTTGACCAGGCCGGTGCGGTGACGCTCCCGCCGAACCAGGTCGGAAGGGAACAGGCCGTTCAAGCTCTTCTCGAGGCGGGCGGGGACCGTGTGGCGATCTTCGATGTCGAGGACCTGTTTGGAACTCCGATCTATGTGCACGCCAAGGTCTGTGTGATCGACGACGTCTGGACCGCGGTCGGGTCTGACAACTTCAATCGCAGATCGTGGAGCCATGACTCAGAGATCGCATGCGCCGTGCTCGACGAGGCGCGAGATTCGAGGGAACCCGTCGACCCCGCGGGCCTGGGTGACGGCGCGCGCACATTTGCCCGTGACCTGCGTCTTCTGCTCTGGCGAGAGCATCTCGATCGTGCCGAAGGCGACGATCGGGACCTGCTCGATCCGGCCGAGGCGGTGGAGACGTTTCATGCCACCGCGGACGCCCTTGAACGCTGGCGCTCAGGTGGTGGGCATGGTGAGCGCCCTCCTGGCCGCGTGAGACCGCATCCGCGGGTCAGGCCGTCGCGGACAACCAGGCTTTGGGCTGAGCCGTTCTACAGGATCGTCTACGACCCTGACGGACGACCGCCGGCATTGCGGAAAGCGGGGGCGTGGTAATCGTCTGAGAGCGTTAAGCTCTGATGAGCTGACGGTCAGCGATCTCGCTTCGGGGCTCGGCGGCGAGCCGGGCCCCGCTCCAGATGAGGAACGTAGGACCTGTCGCCGATCCACTTGGCCGGCAGGATTGCCAGGCGGCCCGCCAGTTGGTTGAGAACCGACGCGTACATCGACCTTAGAGC
>JBGQGI010000014.1:0-12410 GCA_041497375.1 Candidatus Dormibacteraceae bacterium
CCTCCACGTTGGAGATGAGCCGTCCCTCGCGCGTGCGCATTCGGATCTTGGGCGTGAGCAGCGGGCCGCGCAGGGCCGTGTCGACCACATCTGCCAGCGGCATGTGGATCGCGACGCGGTCACGGTCCTGGATCTCGACCAACACATCGAAAGTGGGCGGAGCCTTGCGCTCCAGCACGGATTTCTGCGTGCCTCGCCGGCGCGCTTCCTCGTCGGAAAGAGTCACGCTCTGGATGCCCCCGAGCAGATCGTTGAGAGTCGGGTTGACCAGGAGGTTTTCGAGCGTCTGGCCGTGTGCGGTGGCGATGAGCTGCACGCCGCGCTCCGCAATGGTGCGTGCGGCGGCGGCCTCGAGCTCGGTCCCAATCTCATCGATGACGATCACCTCGGGCATGTGGTTCTCGACCGCCTCGATCATCACCGCGTGCTGAAGCAAAGGAGTCCGCACCTGCATGCGCCGTGCGCGACCGATGCCCGGGTGAGGAATATCGCCGTCACCGCCGATCTCGTTCGACGTGTCCACGATCACCACGCGCTTGCGCAGCTCGTCGGCCAGCAGCCGCGCGCACTCGCGCAGCATGGTGGTCTTGCCGATGCCTGGCCGACCGAGCAGAAGGATGCTCTGGCCGCTGACCACTATGTCGCGGATGATCTCGCCAGTGCCCGTGACCGCTCGGCCGACGCGCATCGTCAAGCCGGTGATCCGTCCCGACCGATTCCGAATCGCCGACACGCGGTGGAGAGTGCGCTCTATGCCGGCGCGGTTGTCGTCACCGAACTGTCCAACGTTGCTGGCCACATGCTCAAGGTCCGCGGCGGAGACTGTTCGGTCGGCGAGCAAGACCTCGCGACCCGGCACACGTGCTTCGGGCTCTCGACCGAGGTCGAGCACGATCTCCAGAAGCTCGGTCGGGTCGGTCCGCTCGTGGAGCGCACGCGCGAGGTCCGTGGGCAAGGCGCGTGCCAGCAGCTCGACCTCTTCGTCCCAGTTGGCGGCTCGCGACGAAAGGTCGGGCTTCATCCGAAAGAGGGCACCAGCCCTTTCTCTCGAACCGGGACCCGCACCGCCAGTTCCTTGACCAAGAGAAGCTGCGTCAACAACACACTGAACCCACGCCCGCGGAGGGCGTCGATCATGTGGGAATCATAGTGGCGCAGGCTGGACCAGGCCGGCAGGTCTGAGTCGCCGAGCAGCGACAGCCCGAGGTCGGCCAGCTCGCCCGCCAGCGACGAGTCGGGCATGGACATGAAGCTGAGGGTGTTCGGACGAGGCCCTGAGCTGCGCTCGGCCTTGATCCAGCCCACCAGCTCCACCTGGTCGATCACGAGCTCCTGCTTTTCCGATCCCCGGGCGGCGAGGCGCCCGGCCGTCCACTCGCCGTGCATCGCCCGCCACTCGCGATACGTCGGCGCCTCGAGCTGCGAAACGCCTTGAGGGGTCACCTTCCTGTACAGCTGGTAGAGCAACCGGTGGTCGCCGCGGCGCATGGGCCGCCCACCTTCCGGAAAGCGATCTGAGCGCATCACGGGCTTGTCCGCGTAGACGATGACCTCGGTGGCGAACTGCCTGAAGCCGCGCAGCCTGAACACCGGAAGCAGCGGGTCGCGCTCCGGGAGACGAACGAACACCCGGCGGGCGCCTCTTTCCAGCGCCTGGTTGCTCAGGTGCTCGACGAGCGCCGGGGCCACCTCCTCCGAATCCGACCCTTCCGCCACTTCCAGATTGAGCACCTGGAGGGCTGTCGCGCGCGGCAGGTCGAGGCCGAGCGGCTGCCCAGAGGCCTGGATGAAGCCGACCACCTTGCCACCGTCCTCAGCCACGTAGATCAAGGTCTCCTGCGAAAGCGGAAGAAGCGCCGACAGGGTGGAGCTGAGAACGGTCCAGAGCCTTGCCGCCGGCGGAGCCGCCTCGGTCAAGCGTGTGTCCGAGGACCTGTGCAGCTCTTCGATGCGGGCGAGATCCAGCAAGCCGGCGGCGCGAATTTTCATTGGTGAGACGCCGCCATCCGGACGAATTCGCGGTGCAGGCGAAGGTCCTTGGTCAGCTCCGGGTGGAAGCAGAGCGCAAGGATGTTGCCCTGCCTGACCGCTACCGCGCGGCCCTCGTGCCTAGCCATCACCTCGACATTACCGGTGGACTCGATCAGCGGCGAGCGGATGAAGACCGCGTGAAAGGCTTTGCCATCGAGGCCTGCAACATCGATGTCGGCCTCGAAGCTGTCGACCTGGCGCCCGTAACCATTGCGCCGCACCGCGATGTCCAACAGTCCCATGCCTCGCTGGTCGGTCATGCCGTCGGACACCTCGCGAGCCAGCACGATCATGCCTGCGCACGTGGCCAGCGTTGGCAATCCGCCATCGATCGCCGCGCGCAGCGGACCCGACAGGCCAACACGGTCCATCAGCATCGTCATCGTGGTGCTCTCCCCACCGGGCAAGACGATTCCGTCGAGCCCGGCCAAATCGCTCGCCGACCTCACAACGCGGGTCTTGACGCCACAAGCCTCGAGCGCTCGTAGATGCTCGGCGAACGCGCCTTGCATCGCCAGCACGCCGATCACAGCACGAGCGACGCCGCGTGATGAGGGCACTGCGTCCGGCGCTCCGTGCCGGACCTACCAGCCTCTGGCAGCGAGCAGCTCTTCCTTCGGGATGGCGGGAATCTCGAGCCCATGCATCGCCTTCCCCAGGCCGGCAGAGACTTCGGCCAGCACTTCCGGCTTGTCGAAGTAGGTGGTGGCGGCCACTATCGCCTTGGCCATCTTCAACGGTTCCTCCGACTTGAAGATGCCCGAGCCGACAAAAACGCCATCGACCCCGAGCTGCATCATCAAAGCGGCGTCGGCCGGGGTTGCGATCCCGCCGGCGGCGAAGTTGACGACCGGCAGCCGGCCGAGCTTCTGGCATTCCACCAGCAGCTCCACGGGCGCGCCGAGCAGCTTGGCCTCGTGGACGAGCTCTGCCTTGTTCATGCCCTGCAGCTTTCGGATGCCCGCGTTGACAGCGCGCGCATGCCGGACCGCCTCCACCACGTTGCCAGTCCCCGCTTCGCCTTTGGTCCGGATCATCGCGGCGCCCTCGGCGATGCGGCGGAGGGCCTCACCGAGGTCACGGCACCCGCAGACGAAGGGAACCTTGAACGGATGCTTGTCGATGTGGTACTCCTCGTCCGCAGGGGTGAGCACCTCGGATTCGTCGATGTAGTCGACCCCGAGCTCCTCAAGGATCTGAGCCTCGACGAAGTGGCCGATGCGGCATTTCGCCATGACGGGGATCGTGACCGCTTCCATGATCGACCGGATCAGCGCCGGGTCGGACATCCGGGCCACGCCGCCTTCCTTCCTGATGTCCGCGGGAACACGCTCCAGGGCCATCACGGCGCAGGCGCCCGAGTCCTGGGCGATCTTGGCATGCTCGGCCGTGACGACGTCCATGATCACGCCGCCTTTGAGCATCTGCGCAAGGCCGGTCTTGACCTTGAAAGAGCCCTTCACGGCTTTGTGCCCATTCGACCCGTTGCGTTCGGCCATGAAGAGGATTCTACGCTCGGGCTTTCCCTCACCCTGCGATGAGAAAGGTGAAGGGCAGGCGGCGGTTTAGAGCCTCTCCAGCACCAGCGTTCGCTTCGAGGCGTACTCGTTGTCGGACAGCAGCCCGTCCCGGTGCAGGCGGGTGAGCATGTCCATCTCCTCGAGCACGTCCAGCAGCGGGGCCATCGTGCGCCGCGCGAGGTAGGCCTCGGACGCGGTGCCCGCCTCCTCCCCCCTGGCGTCGAACTCGCGAATGAAGAAGAGCGCCTTGACGGCGGAGAAGGGAATGCCGAGCTTGCGGACCGGGCTGTCTGTCTGCTCAGCGTGCAGGTGAAGGACGACGCCGTAGCGGTGCCTTTCCAGCGTGCCGTCCAGGTGCCCCCGCAGCACTTCCCCGTCCAGGAACCTGATCGCCACCTTGCGGGTGGGCGTCTCGGACGCCAGGTCCGGGTCACGCGCCAGCTCGACCCACTTCACCGCGGTGAGGGGGATCCAGGCGGTCTCGTTGTTGTCCAGGCCCCCGGCATCGTCGACCTCGACCAGGAAGTCGGGCTCGTCGAAATCGAGGTCGCGCGCTACGCCCTCCAGAGTCTCGTCGTCGAAGAACCGAACGACTACCTTGGCCATGTCACTTACTACTCTACTAACCCTCATTTGGCCGGAGTCCTGCGAACCAGGCGCCGGCCGACCTTCCTGGCGCACTTCGCGCATACGGCGAGGTGCATCCGAACCGCCTCCGCCTGAGAGCGTCTCAGCTTCCCGGCGAGGTAAGGGGCCAGGAGCGGCACCGCCTCGTCGTGGGTCAACGCACCCTCACCTTCGGCCGATATGAACTCCTCCTTGAATCGAAGGCGGGCACGGTAGAGCAACGTCTCGACCGCGCTCTCTGACATCTTGAGGGACCTGGCGATCTGGCGGTAGCTCAGATCTTGCAGCTCGCGCAAAGTCAGGACGAGGCGGTACTTCTCAGGCAAGCGTTGTGAGACGGCCCAGACCTGGCGCCGAAGCTCGTTCGACTCCTGCACCTGGACAGGGTCGAAGCTGCGAGCGGTCGAGGGAAGGCCTGCAAGCAGATCCGCGTCGTCGTCGTCACCGCTGTCGACCCGGAGGTCTCGCTGCCGGCGCCGCAGCTCGTCGAAGCACAGGTTTCGCGCCACCGTGTGCACCCAGCCCCCGAAGTTGAACGAGTCGTCGACCCGATCCATCATCCGGAGCGCCTTCATGAAGGTCTCCTGGGCGATGTCCTCCGCCAGCAAGGCGTCTCCCAGTTTTCTCCGGACCAGGCGGTAGATCGAGGCTACGTACCGCCTGTGAAGCTCCTCGAAAGCATGGATATCGCCGTTGCGATAGGCCCTTACAAGTTCCACGTCCGAGGGCTCGATGCCCACCTTGGACGTGCTTTCAGCGTCGTCGGTCACTCTTGGATCTCAACAGCTCTTTAACGGCGAGGGCGGCCGCGCGGGTCAGTGCCGGTCTTGCATCCTGCATCAGGTCCTGCAGATTGTCGCCCTCTTGCGCGAGACTCGCTACCGAAGTGAACCCTTTCGTGAGCAGAGTCTCCCAGCCGGCGCCCTTGCTTCCGGCGATGAGAACTGCCGGCACCCCAGCGGCTTGGGCACGGCGCGCCACCTCGCCCGGCGCCTTGCCGTAGGCGGTCTGGCGGTCCGCGCGGCCCTCACCTGTGATTACCAGCTGCGCTCCGGGGAGCGCTTGATCGAAGCCGCTCGCGTCGACCACCAGCTCTGCCCCGGAAACCAGCTTGGCGTCAAGGAAGGCCATCAGCCCGGCGCCGGTGCCGCCTGCCGCACCGGCTCCCGGGACGTCAGCCACGCGCTTGCCGAACTGCCGCTCGATCACTTCAGCGAGGCGCCCCAGCGCCCGATCGAGCAGCCTCACGGTCATAGGATCGGCGCCCTTCTGCGGTCCGTACACAGCACTTGCGCCTTCGGGCCCGGTTAGCGGATTGGTGACGTCGCATGCCACTCTCACCTGGACTGACCGCCAGCCGGGATCCAATTTGGAATCGTCGATTTGATCGAGCTCGAGCAACGCCGCGCCACCACGTGGCAGGTCGCGCCCGGCCGAATCGAGGAATCGGTAACCCAGCGCCTGGGCCATCCCTACGCCACCGTCATTGGTGGCCGAGCTGCCGATCCCGGCGATCACCGATTTTGCCCCTGACTTCCTGGCCGCCTCGAGGAGCTGGCCGAAACCGTAGGTGGAGGTCTTGCCGGGATCGCGCATCGCGGGCGACACCAAGACGTAGCCGCTGGCCGAAGCGAGCTCGACCACCGCCGTCTTGCCCCCGTCGATCAGGCCGTACGACGCCATCACAGGGTCTCCAAGTGGGCCTTCGACGTTCACCCATTCGTAAGTGCCGTGGTGGGCGGAGACCAGCGCCTCGACAGTGCCATCGCCGCCGTCGGCGACCGGGATCTCTACGACCTCGGCGTCGGGGAACACCTCACGCACACCGCTGGCGATCGCCTTCGCCGCCTGCGTGGCCGACAGGCTGCCCTTGAAGGAGTTGGGCGCCACGATGATCTTCATCCAGAGGAGGTTCCCGGACGACTAATAGACGGGGATCGTCCAGTCCTTGTATTTCGGGGTCTCTCCCCGAACAGCGCCGAAATAGATGTTCTGGAGCTCATGGGTGAACTCCCCGACCTTGCCGTCGCCCACGGTCCTGCGGTCGACCTCGATAACGGGCGCGACCTGTGCCCCGGTCCCGCATAGCAACAGCTCATCGCAGGTGTACAGCTCGGTCCTGTCGATGCTCCTTTCGATGACCGGCAGACCCAGCTCATCTTTGATCAGGCCGATGACCAAGGTCCGCGTGATGCCCTCCAGGATGTCGTCGGAGACCGGCGGCGTCACGACGGTGCCGTCCTTGATCATGAACAGGTTCTCGGCCGAGCCCTCGGAAACATGGCCGTCGACCGTTAGCACAATCGCTTCGTCAAAGCCTGCCTCGTTGGCTTCGGTCTTGGCGAGCGCCGATTGCGCATAGGAACCGGTGATCTTGGCGCGGGCGGGAAGCGATTGGTCCGGGACGCGCCGCCAGGTGCTGACCATGCAGCGGAGGCCGCCCTCGATCTCCACGTAGTTTCCAAACGGAATGGCATAGACAAGGAAGCTGTGCTCGATGTTGTGGAGGCGAACGCCAATCTCCTCGCTGGATGTGAACAGGAGAGGACGGACGTAAACGTCCGATTTGAACTGGTTGCGCCGGAGCACCTCGAGGGTGATGTTGACGAGCTCCTCAGTCGAGTGCGGGAGCTTGAACCGCATGATGTTGGCGGACCGCCGCATGCGGTCGTAGTGCGCGGGCGCTTGTAGGAGGTGAAGCTGCTCCTGCTTTCCATTCCAGTAGGCACGGATGCCCTCGAACACACCAGTGCCGTAATGCAGGGCGTGCGTCATCAGCCCGAGCTTGATGTCGTGGTACCGGCCGAACTCGCCGTCGTGGTAAACCCACGTGTTCGGGTGAACAGCCGGTCTCTTGGTCGCCGCCTTTGACTTCGTTTCCACACTCATCTCAGCCCTAGTGTAAGTCGCCTCCGGGCGGACCACATGACCCAGGTTGAGAGGTCTGGTGGGAGTGACGGCCGAGAGATTCGGTGATCCAGGTGGTCCAGCTGCTGGGCGCGGCCGAGTAGCGGAGCACGCGCATCACAGATGCGTAAGCGAGCAACCCAGGCCGCAACAACGCAGATGGGCCGCATGGGCGCCGAAGATCCGGTCGGCATCTCCCGCCGGAGCTCTTTGCCCCCTGCAATCGGTGGAACCTACCCCATTTCTGTTATGAATCGGGGCGTGACGCTGTACGGCCTCATCGCCGACCTCCGCCGGGAGCATCCGACGCCGGCCGCGATGCAGACCCTCGACCTCGTCGTGGCGGAGCTGGGACGCACCCGCGACAACCTCAAAGAGGCGGTCGAGGCGCTCAGCACCAAGTCGCTTCCATCCGGGAGCAAAGAGGTTCTGGACGAGCTGGTCGAACAGGCTCGGCAGGCGGAGGTCTACGACCTTGACTACGGAAAGGATCCTTACGATCGGCCCCAGGCAGAGGCGCTCGACGAGGGAACCCTGGGTATCGGGATCCTTCTTGGCGTGAGCTCGCTGATAGGCATCGTGCTGGCGGCGCTGGCGGTATACGCCGGCATCAACGCGATCATGAACACACCCGGTGTCTGAGTTCTCATTCGACGTCGTCTCGGAGTTCGACTCGGCTGAGCTGACCAATGCACTCGACCAGGCGCGCCGGGAGGTCAGCACACGCTTCGACTTCAAGGATACCGGGACGATCTACGACCAGACCGGCCAGACGATCCTTATCGAGTCCGCGAGCGAGGAGCGCGCCAAGGCGGCCTTGCAGGTGCTGCGCGAAAAGGCTGCACGCCGCCAGCTCTCGCCCAAGCTGTTCAAGCCTGGGGAGCCCAAGAGCGTTGGCAAGGGTCGCGGGCAGATCGAGGTCCAGCTCAACGCGGGCATCACTGACGACATCGCCCGCGACCTACGCAAGAAGATTCAGAACACCACGCCCAAGGTCCAGGTGCGCATTCAGGGCGACCAGCTGCGGGTCGTCAGCAAAGACAAGGACACGCTGCAGCTCGTGATCAAGACGCTGCGCGAGGCCGAGGACATACCCGTTCCGCTGCAGTTCACCAACTACCGCTAAGACCCCGGACGCTCGCGCCCCTGCGTTGGGGGCACCATAAGAGCAATGCTGGTCATCCCTGCCATCGACATCCTGGGCGGCCGCTGTGTCCGACTCGTGCGCGGAGACTACGCAAATCCGACCGTCTACTCGGATGATCCCGCCGACGTGGCCGCGAGCTTCGCGGAAGCCGGAGCAGAACGCATCCACGTCGTCGACCTCGACGGTGCGCGAGGGATCGGCGACAACCACGCGGCGATCGAGGCGCTAGCCCGGCGCAAAGACGTCAAGGTGCAGGTGGCGGGCGGCCTTCGAACCGAGGCCCAGGTCGACAAGTTGCTCGGCCTGGGTGCGCATGCAGTCGTGATGGGGACGGCAGCAGTGCGCGAGCCGAGGTTGCTCGAGCGGTGTGCAAGAAGGCACGCGGGTCAGGTCCTCGCGGCTCTGGACGTGCGCGACGATCAGCCGGCGGTCCGCGGGTGGACCGAGAACGAGCCACTGAAGATGGGAAGCCTGCTGGCGCGGTGGGACGTCCTGCCGCTGGCCGGCGTGATCTTCACGAGCATTGCAAGGGACGGAACCCTTGAAGGGCCAGACCTGAAGACGCTGAAGCGGGTGCGCGCGATGACGAGTCTGCCCATTCAATACTCTGGGGGCGTTTCCTCGATCGATGATGTTCACGCTGCGGTCGCGGCCGGAGCCACTGCGGTGATCGTGGGCAAGGCGCTGTACGAGGGCCGGATCAAGCTGGCCGAGGCGCTCGCTCTATGAGAAAGCTTGCCCTGGCAGCTGTGGCGATCCTGGTTCTGGCGTCGTGCGGTGAACGGGCGGTGGCAGATGACCAGGGCCTCCACAATGACATCGTCAACAACAGCAATGGCGCCGAGGTGACATTTGACGCCATAGTGCTCGACGACCCGGTGGTGTCAGGCGGCCACGAAAGGTTCGACGTCAAGGCGAGCACCGGCGAGACGCTGGAGATCGATCACAACACCACGCTGGCGGCGTCTGTCCCGATCCATGCCGGCGACACGGTGGTGATCCACGGTGAGCTGTACATCGATCCGGGCCCGAAGGTGGGCGTGCATTGCACGCACGCCACCACGTCGAGCGGCTGCCCCAACTCGGGTTGGATCCTGTTCAACAACAATTACTACGAATAAAGGCACGGGGGAGTCAGGCTTCCCCCGTGGAACCCCCACCCTCCCTGCCACGATTGGCAGGCGTCTTGATGGTGCACGCGGGGTGACGGCCGGAATGAATCCGGCCTACGGGCAACACTTGGGATCTGTTTGAGAGAAAAATTGCAGAGTGGGCGATAGTCAGAGGAGGCGGCGGCCCGTGGCGAGGGCGGCAGCATCGGCTTTCCGGAACCTGGTCGCCGGCGGCATGGGGCCTTTCGAGCGGGTGCGGACGATTGCCGCCAACATCGCCCGGCGAGCGGGCGCCCGCAGGGCTGATTGCTGCGGCCATTACGGCGAGCCCGGTTGTTGAATGACGCTTGACGAGGCCCGTGCGGCCGGATTGGTCAAACCCCACGATTACAAGCCTCACGACCATCACCAACACGACCATAAGGAGTAGCGAGGTCTAGTTCGGTTTCCTCGCCACTAGCCAGGAAGCTGCTTGGGCGACCGGGCGTATCACGATTTCGTCGATATCCACGTGCGGCGGTCGCGTGACCGCGAAGACTATGCAGTCCGCGATGTCCTCGGCCACCAGCGGCTTCACGCCCTGGTACACCGCTTTCGCCGCTTTTCGGTCGCCGCGAAAACGCACAGTGCTGAACTCCGTCTCGACCATGCCTGGCGCGATCTCCGTCACGCGGATCGGCTCGCCATTCAGCTCGAGGCGCAAGGTGCGCGACATGGCGCGCACAGCGTGCTTGCTCGCCGTGTAACCTGCGCCGCCCTTGTACGTCTCGAAGCCTGCGATCGAACCCAGGTTGACGATGTGGCCGTGCTTCGCCTTGCGCAGAAGCGGCAAGCTCGAGCGCGTCATGCGCATCAAGCCGAGCACGTTGACCTCCCACATCTCGATCCAGTCCTCGTCGCGCGCGTGCTCGATCGGGTTGAGTCCTAGAGCCAAGCCCGCGTTGTTGACCAGCACGTCGATGCGCCCGAACTTTTTGGACACCTCTCCCACGAATGCATCGATGCTCGCCGGGTCGGTCACATCCAGGGGCAAAGCCACTCCCAGATCGCCAACGACGCGGCGCACACGCGCCAGCCGGCGAGCTCCGGCAACTATCTGGTAGCCGCGGCGGCCCAACGCCACGACGGTGGCAGCGCCGATCCCGGAGGAAGCCCCGGTGACGACAGCGACGGGCCTTGATCGAGTTGCGGCCAACCTCTCCCCCGTGAATGACAAACGAAACGCCGTCAAAGCGTACGCTAGGACGTGATGCTGGACGTCGTGGTTGGCCTGGTCGTCGTTCTCCTGATTGTGGCTGGAATCCTCGTCATGCTGGGCCCGGCCACCGGCTCGCTGATCAAGCGAGCGCGAGACCTCCGCCGCGCACGCGTCCCGTCGGTTTTCCAGGCCGCCCAACCGCGAGAAGGGGCGCCGCCAGGACTCAACCCCAAGACGCAGCGCGTGCTCGTCGCCGCGGCCCGACTCGGCAACTGGCTTCGAACGCGCGGGCAAGACGACCTCGCGCGCGAGCTTCGGAGCGCCGGCGGCAAGATCAGCAGCAACGAGCCCGCCGGCCTCTACGCAATGCAGGTGGTGCTCCGCCGGGTGCGCACGCTCAACCTCGACGACAGGCCGTCGCAGGAAAGGTTGAAGGGCTTGACGAACGAGCTGCGAATCGCGGTCCAGGACCGCTTCGAACAGCTCGAGCTTCTGCCCTTCAAGCGCCCCTAGGCGGTCTTCGACCCGCCTTATGAGAGAAGACCCAAATGGTCTTCTCTCATCGCCAGGCGCTTCGCGCGTGGACCCCGGCCTGAACCCGCAGTGGATCCAGTGGCAGCCATGAATAGGCCGGGCGCTCTTAATCCGGCTATGGATGGGATTAATTACAAATCGATTTCTCAACGCAACGCCTGGCAGTCGAAGAAGACAAAGTCATGGCCGGGGGGAACCCCGGCCAACCCTGCGGCGCTAGTAATTAGATTGGAGTTCGGTGGAGCACCTCCGGGTGCATGTCGGACGGCAGCTCGACTCTCGAGGGCGATAACAGACAAAACTCCGGTGGCGGACCCAGCACCATCATCCGGCGCCACAGGCTGACCCCCGGCTCCTCAAGCCACGATTTCAGACTGGCGTAGAAAGCCGCATACGGCATTCCCGCGGGCTTGCCAATGCGGACCTCGAATCCCGCTTCAAACCATGGGGTACCCGACGCGAGGCTTAAGAGCTTGCCCACGCCATCAACCGCCACGCGAGCCGCTGAGTCATGTGCCGGCGCCCGCGATCCGCTCACAGCCGCAGCGTTCAGCACATCCATCGCCGACGAGTTTGCGAGCAGGTACCAATCGCTGTAGCCGGCGCCGACTGAAAAGGTGTTTGATGCGATGAAGCCGTCCAGGGCAGCGCTCGCCAACTCGACGTGAAACCGCCGGAGCGAGTCCTCATAAGCGGCGACGTCGACACCGGCGGCGGGTCGGTGAGAGAAGACGTACGCGAGCAAAGGCCTACTTCGCCTTTGGCCCCTTGCCCGATTCGATGTACTTCTTGAGAGCGGCCATGTTGGCGCGGATCCCCTCGGCGTACTTGCCTGCGAGCAGCCCGCCGGCGAACCGGAGCATGCCGCCGAGCTCGTAGTCCATCTCGTACACGACGTGCGTGCCGGCTTTGGTCTCCGAGTACGTGTACGCCCAGGTCCCCTTCAAAGGCCCGCGGATGAACTTGCCGGCGCACCGCTTCGGCTTGACCCACGTGGTCTGCTCGACCTCGACGGTCTCCTTCAGCCCGCCGGGCAGGTTGAGGTGGTAGCGATACTGCGTGCCCTTGCTGGGCGGCTTGCGGTCGAGCTGTTCCACCTTGACAACTTCTTTGGACCATTTCGGGACGTTGGGAACGTCCTCCTGCACCACCGCCCAAACGCGTGCGACCGGTGCGTCGATGTCCACTGTCTCTCGGAGCTTGGTCATCCTGCGATCATCAACTTTAGTGCGAGAGCCTCGAGGAATTCCCGGACAGCCGGGCCCACGCCGGATGCTGGGAGCGCTCCGGCATCGCAACTACCGCCTCTTTTTGACCGGGCAAATCATCTCGAC
>JBGQGI010000015.1:0-12237 GCA_041497375.1 Candidatus Dormibacteraceae bacterium
GACTTATGAGAAAGGACCAGTCGGTCCTCTCTCATCGGCGGGCGCTTCGCGCGCGCCTGGTCTCTCTCCCGGGATGGGATGTATTACGGATTGGGTCGCCAAGCGGCGACTGGGAGTGGAAGGGACAAAGTCATGGCCGGGGGGACCCCGGCCAACCCTGCCGCGCTAGTTGGGGGATAGGGTGCTCGACAGTAGGACTCCGTTGGCCCAGTAGGTGCCAGTCGCTCCCGCCGGGAGCAGGTCGTAGGTGCGATCACCGGAGTAAGGGACCAGCTCCCACAGCTTGATGGTCGATCCATCGAGCGTGTCCCCTGCGGCGAGGGAACCGAGCGCGCGTCCGTCTGCAGTCTTGTGGCCAGGCGACGCAAGCAGCTCGCGGCCGTCGGCGAGCACCACGTGCACCATCAGGTGTCCAGCCGGCACCTGCATGCTGCCTACCTCGAGCACCCTGGCCGCGACCCGGTTGCCGTCGCGGTCTGCCGTCCAAACCTGCATTCCGGGAATGATGTCGATGACTCGCACCGCGCCGGAGGGCGTGGCGATCCTCGTGCTGGCAGCCAGGCAGATAGGGCATTGCGGCGGTCCTGAATCTGTGCGAGATGTCACGGCCACGACGCCGTCCACCCGCACAGTGCCCTTGACCAGCTGGATGGCGGTCGAACGTGCGCGGAATTCGAAGGCGTACTCATTTCCGTTTTGCGTCAGGGCAAGGGCATTAAGCAGCTTGTACGCGCGGTAGACGGTCAGCTTCTGCGCGTCCGTGAGATCGCCGCTGGGCAGATGCTCGTGCGCCACGATCGCGGCGTACAGGTCGGCTTGCACGCGGATCTTCGGATATTCCGCTGTGGCGTTGGCCTGCTCGGCGCCGCGGCCGACGGGGTAGAAGTCGGGATCGCAGTAGACCGGCGTGCCCAACGCGTCCATGACCTTGAACTTGAGCTCATAAACGCCGAGTGGACTGCCGACTGGGCTTGGGGCCGCCGAGCCACAGGCGACCAGAAGCAAGGCGCCCACCGAGGCCACCATTCGCCTGCGCACAAGCGCACTCCAGGGTCGCTTTTCAGTTTGTATCACTGCTAGTAATACGCGGCGCCGCGAGTTCAGGTAACGCGCGTGACCAAACGTACCCATCCAGCGTATTGACCTGAGATGGAGCGGTCGCGATCCGAACCTATAATCGCGTGGATGGGGAGGATCCTGCCTTGGCGACCGATGTAGTCACCCGTGTTGCCGAGGCGGTCATGTCCAACGTTGGACGCGCGATAGTCAACAAGGAACACGAGGTCCGCTACTGCCTCGTCACCCTCCTGTGCGAAGGCCACCTCTTGATCGAGGACGTGCCTGGCGTGGGCAAGACGATGCTCGCCAAATCGCTCGCCCGTTCTCTCGACTGCACCTTCCGCCGAATCCAGTTCACTCCCGACCTGCTCCCGTCCGACATCACGGGCGTCCGCGCATTCAACCAGAAGATCAGCGATTTCGAGTTCAGGCCGGGCCCGGTCTTTTCGCAGATCCTGCTCGCCGATGAGATCAACCGCGCCAGCCCGAAGACCCAGGCCGCATTGCTCGAGGCGATGGAAGAGCGCCAGGTCACCATCGACGGCGACACCCACGAGCTGCCGAAGCCCTTCATGGTCATGGCGACCCAGAATCCGGTCGAGTACTCGGGAACGTTTCCGCTTCCCGAAGCGCAGCTCGACCGGTTCCTGATGAAGGTGCGGCTCGGTTACCTGTCCGAGAAGGAAGAGGCGCACCTGCTGGGCCAGCACAAGGTCGAGTCACCGATGGTCGAGCTGCAGCCGGTCGTCTCGCCGAATGAGCTGAAGGGCGCGCAGCGTGCTGTGCGCGAGGTGTTCGTCAAGCCTGAGCTTCGCGAATACATCGCGCGGCTGGTGGGGCGCACGCGCGGCAATCCTGAGGTCGCGCTTGGCGCGAGCACCCGCGGAACGCTCAATCTTTTTCACGCGAGCCAGGCCCTTGCCGCGGTTCTGGGCAGAACCTACGTGATCCCGGACGACATCAAGGCGCTGGCCGAACCGGTGCTTGCGCACAGGATCATCCTCAGGCCGAATGCCGAAATGCAAGGCCAGAGCGCCGGCAAGCTGGTCGCGAGCCTGCTCGAGCGCGAGCACGTTCCACAGATGGCATACGACGGGTAGGCTGAGCCAGGCTGGTTCCTAGATGAGCAAGGTCGCACTGGCCCTGGCGCTCGGTCTCCTCCTTTTCTTCACGTGGATCACTGGCGTGCGCCCCGCCTACGCCTTCGCGTATGCCCTGTGCCTGCTGTTCGTCGTTGCCTGGGCCTGGCCGCGGTTCGCCATGCGCAATCTCACGGTCTCGCGCAGGCTCGACCCTGGCATACCCACCGTCGGCGAGCCCTTTGAAGAGGTGATCGAGGTGCGGCGGTCAGGGTTCACCCCGGCGCCGTGGGTGGAAGTACGCGACCTCAGCGGGATCGCCGACTACCAGCCGGGCCGCGTGATCTCGGTCGGCCACGACCCAATCGTCTGGAAGACGCGCGGCATCTATCGCAGGCGAGGATGGATGACCTTCGGTCCGACCTCGGTCCGTGTGCGCGAGCCGTTCGGCCTGTTCACCCGCGAGAAGAAGGTGGGTCAGCGCTCGTCGGTGCTCGTGTATCCGAGGGTTAGACCGATCCCTGACCTGGTAACTCCGAGCGCACAGCAGGCCGGCAACTCGCCAACTTTCGGCGCGTGGGCGGACTACCCGCCCGAGACCGGTGGAGTGCGCGATTACACGACGGGCGACAGCTTCGGCCGGATCCATTGGGCGCTCTCTGCGCGCCACGGCCGGTTGATGTCGAAGACGTTCGAGCAGCCCTTGACGACCGACCTCTGGATCCTCCTCGACCTGGACAAGAACGTTCACTTCGGCGAGGGAGAGGAGTCGACGCTCGAGTACGGCATCAGCCTGGCCGCGTCGATGGCATCGCAGGTGCACGGCCGTGGCCGGCAGGTTGGACTCATCGCCAACGATGCGAAGGGCACGATCCTCGAGCCGCACCGGGCCGTACGGCAGGACAGGCTGATCCTGGACTATCTCGCCGTCGCGCAGGCCGATGCACGGGTGCCCCTGACCAAGACGCTCGCGTGGGATCGACTCCGCCGGCTGCCCCGCCGCGCCACCGCGGTGATAACGCCAAGCGCTGACCCCGAATGGGTGCGCCTTCTACAAGCGGCTCGCGGCAGGCGCTCGAGCATGATGGTCTTCTACCTCGACACCGCGAGCTTCGGCGGCCCTGATCGAAACCCGAGCTTCGACCTGGGGCAGGACGTCGACCTCTATGTGGTTCGCTGTGGTGACGACTTCGCGCGCTTGGTGAGGACTCGAGATGCACTCCGCATCGGCTAGCACCGGGTACCGGCTGGCACTGTGGCCAGGCCAGGTCTGGAGCCGGACCCGGGCTTCGATGACCGGCGCAGCGGCCTGGTCGGCAGTCCTGATCCTGCTGCTCACGCTGATGATCGCCCGCTCGACGGCGACCGCCGGATGGGTCGCCGGCATCGATGTTGTCGTGCCGGTCGCCCTGGCAGGCGCCGTATTCATGGGGTTGCTCGCCGTCGTTCCAGTGCCTTGGCTCGCAGGCATCGCCGCCGGCCTGCTGCCAGGCCCGGTCGTGGCTGTGTATGCGGCGTGGCCGCAGCTTTCCGCGGTTCATCCAGGCGACACGCTGTCAGCGGGCCTGGCTGGCGTTTGGTGGAGTCGCATAGCCTCGGGCTCCGCTCACGGAGACGCGGCGGGCTATGTTCTGTCGGACGATGCGTCGTTCTACCTCTTCCTGATCTGCCTGCTCATGTGGGTCACGGGGGGTTGGCTCAGCTGGTGCGTGCTGAGATGGCGGAGGCCGCTGCTCGGCCTTGTGCCCGGCGCCGCAGCTTTCTCCACCAACTTGCTCAACTCGGCCAACCAGAACGGATACACCCTCGTGATCCTCGTGCTCACGCTGGCACTGCTGCTGTGGACCAACTACACATCGTCGGTCGCCAACGTCACGCGGGCCCGAGTCAAGTTGACAGGCGACGCGCGCTGGGACTTCTGGGAGAGCGGCCTGGTCGCGATGGCGGGATTGATCGCTCTCGCGATAATGCTGCCGCCGCTATCGACAACTGATAGGACTGTCGCGATGCAAGCCAGCGCTTTCTCGAGCTGGGCCGCGCTCCAGCAGAGCCTCAACCACCCGACTGTCTCTGGTGGCGGAGGTGGGGCCGCTCATACGGGCTTCTCGACGGAGGTCTCGTTGGGCGGCGCGCTGAAACGAACGACGGCCGTCGTGTTCACCTACACCTATACGTCGAGCCCAGGACCGCGGTACTTTCGCGGTGTCAACGACACGCAAACGTGGAATGGAGAGTGGCGATATCCGAGCTCGAGTCCCTTCCAGCTTGCAATTGCGAAGAACACGAGCCCGAAGTTTGCAGAGACCTATCAGAAGCAGGCGCTCACCGCCTACCAAGTCAACATGATCTTCCCCCCGGCGACCAACGTCGACATCCTCTTCTACCCCGGCAGCTTGTACATGACGGATCGCGCCTCGGTTGCGAGTCAATCCAACCCCCCAGACACAGCCGATCTTTCGATCACGACAATCGATCGCCTATCCAGCACATCGCCGCGGAATTCCTCCGGTGTCTACAACATCACAACCAAGTATTCGATTGCCACCGTTGCAGACCTGGAGAAAGCGGGCGTCCGCTACCCAGGCTGGCTGACTGCCTACTCAAGCTTGCCGGAGACCGGCTACCGGAGCAAGACGGTCCTCGACAGCATCCGACTACTGGCCCTCCAGATCGTAAATGCTGACCATGCCGTCACCCCCTACGACCAGGCCATCGCGATCGAAAGGTATCTGCGCACGCACTACACCTACACACTCAACCCCCCGCAGCCTCCCCCTGGCGCGGATCGACTTGCCTATTTCCTGTTCACCTCCCAAAAGGGCTATTGCGAGTTCTTCGCCTCGGCGATGGGCGACATGCTGCGCAGCCTCGGGATCCCAACCCAGCTGGTCAATGGCTTTGGGCCGGGTGTGTTCGACCCGCATGTCGGCCGTTATGTGGTGCGAGACGAGGACGCGCACACGTGGGTCGAGAGTTACTTCCCGGGCTACGGCTGGATCACTTTCGAGCCCACCCCTGACCCTGCCGGCGTCTACAACCCGATTACGCGCGGGTCGGTTGCGGCCAACACCTGCACTACGGACACCCAATGTGACCCTCCGCCAGGCAGCGATGCAGGCGCCTCGCCGAACCCCGGGACCAAGCCGCCGGCCGTCGGCGGCGGCCAGCCGAAGTCTCCCACCGGTGGCGGTACGGGACTCTCGCTCCGCTTGCCGGATGCGGGAACCTTGACCAGGATCGTCGGGATCTTACTGGCGGTGTTCCTCGTAGTTCTAGCCGCCTTCGTCCGCTACCTCCGACCGCGTTCGGTGACGTTGGTGTGGAAGCGCACTTTGGTCCTGACCCGTCTCGCCGGCGCTGAACGGCGGACCGGGGAGACGCCTCTCGAGCTCGCGCGGCGCCTTGCGAGCAGGTTCCCGGAGGCGTCTGAGCCTGTCCGCTCGCTCGTAGACGGGTTCGTGATGTCGGCGTATGCGCCGCCGGACCTGGCGCGAAGTGCGCGCGCGTCGGTTCTGGAGGCTTGGGCGGCCCTTCGCCCGTTGCTCCTGCGTCGCGTGGCGTCGCGCTTGCACCTCACGAGGGCCTGACCCAGCGTCCCGCCCCGGGGTGGGACACTAGCCGCGTGACTGAAGCCGGCGTTGCGGGACGGACGTATCCGGCGGTCACCTTCGAGATTGACAAGGACCGCGTGGCTGCCTTTGCGCGAGCCATCGGCGCAGATCCTGCGGCCGGTGTGCCGCCGACATTCGCCGCCGTCTACTCGCTCGGCGCCACTGCGCCGCAGCTGTTCGAGGATCCGGAGGCGGCCATCGATTTCGCGAAGCTCCTGCACGCCGAGCAGGAGTTCGAGTGGACGCGGCATCCTGAGCGGGGCGAAACTGTCACCTCGCAGGGGCGGATTGCGTCCGACATGAGCCGCCGCGGCATTCGTTTCGTGTCGTTCGAGACCGAGACGAAAGGGGTGGACGGTGACGACATATGCAAGTCTCGCGCGCTGTTCGTGATTCGCCAATGACGCGAACGGTGACCTTTACCAAGGAGCAGATCGCCGCCTACGCCGAGGCCTCGGGCGACCACAACCCGATTCACCTCGATGACGACTTCGCGCGCTCAGTTGGTCTTCCTGGGGTCATCGCCCACGGCATGCTGCAGATGGGCATTGCCGGCGCGGTCGCCGCTGAGGCAGCCGGTGGAGGCGACCGCCTGCGCCGCCTGGTCTGCAGGTTCTCGGGGATGGTCGTGCCTGGAGATCGCGTCACCTTCACCGCGGAGCAGATGGCGCAGGGGGGTGCGCCCGCCGCTGGCTCCGCCAGGCCCCGCGCCTCGAGGGGGGACGTCCCCCCTCAAACATTCAAGCTCGATGTCCGTGCCGTCAAGGAGAACGGTGAGGCGGTCCTCACCAAGTCTTCAGCAGAGTACGTTTAGCCGCGCATGACGCTCGACTTCTCGCCGACTCCGGAGCAGGAGGCGATCAGACAGCTCGCTCACGAGTTTGCTGAAAAGGAAATTCGCCCGGTCGCGGCGTACCACGACGAGACCGAGGAGTTTCCGTACGAGGTGGTCAAGAAGGCGCACAAGCTCGGCCTGACTCCGGCTGCCTTCCTGCCAGAGGAGTACGGCGGCCAGAATCTCGACTTTCTGACCGAGCTCATGATCAACGAGGAGCTCCACTGGGGCTGCGCCGGGATCGCGGTGTGCATCCAGTCGATGGCGCTCGCGATGGCGGGGATACGCGCGAGTGGAACCGAGGAGCAAAAGAAGCGCTGGCTGCCGGAGTTCACGAATCCCGACAAGCTGGTCCTGGGCGGTCTCGGCCTGACGGAGCCTGACTCCGGATCGGACGCGCTCGCAATGAAGACGCGGGCAACGCGGACTGGCGACAGCTACGTGCTCAACGGCACCAAGCAGTTCTGCACGAACGGCGGCATCGCCGACTACCACGTCATCTATGCCAACACCGATCCTTCGAAGGGCCCGGCCGGCATTGCCTCGTTCCTGGTGCGCAAGGGCACACCCGGCATGAGGATGGGGCGCAAAGAACAGAAGCTCGGCGTTCGCGCGAGCCATACCGCGCAGGTCATCTTCGAGGACTGCCAGATCCCGCTCGATCACCGCCTTGGCGGCGAGCCCGACGCCGAGAACGCCGGGCCTGGCGCGCTCGGCGCGCTGATGACGCTCGAAGCCACGCGACCCGGCGTGGCCGCTGGCGCTCTGGGCATCGCTCGCGCCGCCTATGAGTTCGCGCTCGACTACGCGCAGGACCGCAAGCAGTTCGGCAAGCCTTTGTGGCAGCACGAGGCGATCGGCTTCAAGCTCGCGGACATGGCGATGAAGATCGATGCCGCGAGGCTCCTCATCTGGCGTGCCGGCTGGATGGCGACGCAGGGCCAGCCGTTCGAGCGGGCGGAGGGCTCGATGGCCAAATGCTTTGCCGCCGACGTGGCGATGGAGGTCACGACCGACGCCATCCAGGTGCTGGGGGGCTACGGATATATAAAGGAGTACCCGGTCGAGAAATGGTTCCGCGATGCCAAGATCTACCAGATCTGGGAGGGAACCGCGGAGATCCAGCGGCTCGTCATCTCGCGTGCGATCTCCGGCTCACGTGGCACCATCAGGTTGAGGGGGTAAGGGATGTTCGACCTATCGGGAAAAGTGGCAATCGTCACCGGCGCTTCGCGTGGACTCGGCCGTCAGGACGCGCTCACGCTTGCGCAGGCGGGTGCGGACGTCGTGATCACCGACATTCTCGTTGAGGACGACCCCGATCTTCAGAAGTCGGCCGACGAGCTGGGCTCCGCGCTTGCGCAGGTGGCGACGTCGCAGGGCTGGGTGCACACGAATCAGACGGCCGAAGAGGTTCGCAAGATGGGCCGTAGGTCGGTCGCGATCAAGATGGACGTCACCAATCGAGAGCAGGTCCGCGAGGTCTTCAAGAAGGTCAAGGAAGAGTTCGGCCGCATCGACATTCTGGTGAACAATGCGGCGACCCTGGACAACGTGGCGCAGATCCAGAACATGAGCTACGAGCTCTGGGATCGCGACATCAAGGTGAACCTCACGGGTGCGTTCAACTGCACCAAGGAGGTCTGGCCCTACATGATCGAGCAGAAGTGGGGCCGCGTGATCTTCATGGCCTCGGTTGCCGGCACGATGGGAGGATTCGGCCAGGCCAGCTACTCGGCGTCCAAGATGGCCGTCATCGCGCTGGCGAAGACGGCCGCGCTCGAGGGCGGGCGATACAACATCACCGCCAACGCGATCGTGCCCGGGATCATCGGCACCGAGGCATTCAACATGGGCAACCCCGACATGAACGACCGGATCATGAAGCGCACGGTGTTCAAGCGCCCGGGTCAGCCGCAGGACATCTCGCACGCGATCGCGTTCCTGTGCTCGGACGAGGCGGGCTACATCACGGGAGCGGCGCTTGAGGTGGCCGGCGGCATCCCACTCTTCACGTTCTAAATTGGGCGACTGATGGGCGACTGCGTCGACATCAAGCGCGACGGCGCCATCGCGCGGGTGGTCATGCACCGAAAGGGCAACAACGGCATCGCCGAAGACCTGATGGCGGAGCTTGCAGCAGCTTTCACCCAGCTGGGAGAAGACCCGACGGTGCGGGCGATAGTCCTTGCTTCCGAGTACGAGAAGTACTTCAGCGTGGGCGCTGACCTGACGATGCTCGCAGGCATCGACCGCGACGCGCCCGACGCCGCCGACCAGGTCGCCGCCATCATGAAGCGGATGAACGCTCATTTCATGGCCATCGAGAGCTGCCCGAAGCCAATCGTTGCCGCCATCAACGGACATGCCCTGGGCGGGGGCAGCGAGCTCACCCTCTGCTGCGACTTCCGGATCATGGTCGAAGATGGGCGCTCGAGGATCGGCCAGACGGAGTCCGCGCTGGGGATCATCCCCGGAGCGGGCGGCACGCAGCGCCTGCCACGGCTGATCGGCAAAGCCAGGGCGATGCGCTACCTGATCGAGTCGACGCGGCTGTCAGCCAGAGAGGCGGAGGCCGTAGGTTGGGTCGACAAGGCGGTGGCGCCGGAGGAATTCCAGAGCGCCGTCGAGGAGCTGGCCGGCAAGCTGTCGAAGGCGGCCACGTTCGCGATCGCGATGATCAAGGACGCGGTACGGCGCGGATTCGACCTACCGTTGGATCAAGCGCTCGAAATCGAAGCGCACAACTTTGCGCGCGCTGCCCTCAGCACCGACGCCGCGATCGGCATCATGAGCTTTCTGAGCAAGCAGGAGCCAGAGTTCACGGGATCCTAGAGGCTCCTATCGCGCTTACGCCGGCTAGGGCTTGCTTTCACCGTTCATGCCGAGCTGCGCGGATCGGCGGCGCACTATCTCAACCACCTCGTCGACGCGCTTCGGGTCGGTGCCCAGGCAGCGGATGACCAGCTCTTTGGTCTCGAAGTTCGGATATGAGCCGACGGAAACGTCAGGGAAGGATGCCTCGAGCTCCCTCATCAGCGGATAGAACTTTGCCTCGACGGCGAAGGTGAACCGCACCTCCCGGACCGTGGCGGCCGAGCCTTCAGCGAGGAATTCCGGCTCGATCTCCTCGGTGAAGATGCCCTTCAGCTCGAGCGGCACGCCCGGGAGGACGAAGATCCGCTTGCCGTTGGCCTCGTAGAGGACTCCGGGGGCCATGCCCCGACGGTTCTTGAAGACATGCGCGGGGTCGGCTGGGATCCGGGCCATCCGCAGGTTGCCTTCGGTCACGTCGGGCGAATCGAGGAGTCCGGCCTCGTGCATTCGGCGTACCCGCCGCTCGATTCGCTGGCGTGTCTCGTCCCAGATGATGAGCTCGCGCCGAAGGACCTCGGCCAGCGATGCAAAGGTCCTGTCGTCCGGAGTCGGCCCGAGACCCCCGCTGCAGAAGACGTGGGTCACCTCGGGGTCGTCGAGCTCCCGCTGCACCTGCTCGACAATCTCGTTCGGACGGTCGCGGATGGCGCTAATCCGCTTGACCGGATAGCCGAGGATGCGCAGGCGTTCGGCGAGCCAGGAGGAGTTGGTATCGAGCGTGAAGCCGCCGACCAGCTCGTCCCCAATCGCAACGATGCTCGAAGTGGCCATGCGGGGACGATACTCGATGGGTGGAACCCGAGCGCCTTCACGGCGTCATCAAAGGAGACGTCCAGGGTGTCGGCTTCCGCTTCTTCCTGATCCGCCGCGCCCAGGCGTTGGGGCTGACCGGCTGGGTGACAAACCGAGACGACGGAGTCGTCGAGTTCGTCGCGGAGGGAAGGCGGCAGGACCTGGAACAGCTGGAGCGAGCCGCCCGCGAAGGGCCTCGGATGGCCCGCGTCGCCGCGGTCGAGGTCAACTGGTCGGAAGCGGCCGGGGACCTCAGCCGCTTCGACATCACCTAGTCCGTGTAACCTAACGCTCCGCGCCGGAAACTAATTCAGCGCTGCAGGCAGTGCATAAATAAGAGTGGTAGTGGAGGACGTGGTCACCTAAATGGATCCGAATACAGTCTTGTTCGCCGTGGCCGGGGGCGTGGCCGCGGTCGTGTTCGCTGTCATCCTCATCGGCCTCGTCTTGCGCACACCCACCGGCAACGACCGCATGCGGGAGATCTCGGCCGCCATCCAGGAGGGCGCCTCCGCCTACCTGAACCGCCAGTACACGGTCATCGCGATCATCGGCATCGTCATCGCGATCGTGATCGGGCTGGCGATCAACTGGAAGACCGCTGCCCTATATGTTGTCGGCGCCGTTCTCTCGGCCGCCGCCGGCTACGTGGGCATGAACATCGCCGTGCGCTCAAACCTTCGAACCGCGGAAGCGGCTCGGGGCGGACTCAACAAGGCGCTGCAGGTTGCCTTCCGCGGCGGCTCCGTAACGGGGTTCATGGTCGTCGGCCTTGGGTTGCTCGGAGTGGCCGGCGCCTATTACGTATTCAAAGACCCCGATGCCCTGGTCGGCCTCGCCTTTGGCGCGAGCCTCGTGTCGGTCTTCGCCCGGCTTGGCGGCGGCATCTACACCAGGGCGGCGGACGTCGGCGCGGACCTGGTCGGCAAGGTTGAAGCGGGTATTCCAGAGGACGACCCCCGAAACCCGGCGGTTATCGCGGACAACGTGGGGGACAACGTCGGCGACTGCGCAGGCATGGCGGCCGACCTGTTCGAGACCTACGCGGTGACCATGATCGCGGCGATCCTGCTCGGCTCGCTGTTGTTCAAGGACCAGATCGGCTGGGTGATCTATCCGCTGTTGCTCGGAGCCGTCAGCGTCGTGGGATCGATAGTCGGGACGTTTTTCGTTCGCGTCTTCAACCCGAACTGGATTATGGGCGCGCTGTACGCCGGGTTGCTGGTGGCCGTCGTGATCGCGATCGCGGGCTTCTACTTGGTGACCCAGTACATGACAGGCAACGGTTACCTGAAGCCCGGCGGCGGGGTGAGCGACCCCAACAATCTCTTTTACGCCGGGCTCATCGGCGTCGTGATCACTGTTCTGATCGTCGCGATCACGGAGTACTTCACGGAGACTGCGTACTGGCCGGTGCACCTGATCGCCAAGGCGTCGGTGACAGGTCACGCGACCAACATCATCGCCGGGCAGGCGATCGGCATGATGGCGACTGCCCTGCCTGTGACCGTGATCGGCATCGGCATCCTGCTCAGCTACAACCTGGGCGGCCTGTACGGCATCGCGATCGCCGCGACGGCCATGCTGTCGATGACCGGGATCATCGTTGCGATCGACTCTTACGGGCCGATCACCGACAACGCCGGCGGTATCGCCGAGATGGCAAACCTACCCGAGTCCGTCAGAACGGTCACGGATCGCCTGGACGCGGTCGGCAACACGACGAAGGCGGTGACGAAGGGTTACGCGATTGGCTCGGCCGGCTTGGCCGCCCTTGTCTTGTTCTCCTCGTACACCGAAGAGCTGGCCCGTTCCGGGCACCCGACCAAGTTCGACCTCTCCGACCCGCACGTCATCGTCGGCCTGTTCCTTGGCGGCATCCTGCCCTTCCTGTTCGGGTCGCTGGCGATGCTCGCGGTGGGGCGTGCCGGAGGCCTCGTGGTCGAGGAGGTACGGCGCCAGTTCCGCGAGATCAAGGGGATCA
>JBGQGI010000016.1:0-12164 GCA_041497375.1 Candidatus Dormibacteraceae bacterium
CGATGCGCCCATATTCAGTCTTGCCGGCCGTGGAGACAACGAGCGCGGCGCCCCGTCCCGCTACGACCGTGGTGCCCGCGAGCAATGACTTGTCGCCATCCGGGCCCTTCTCCACCGGCATCGACTCGCCGGTCAGCGAAGCCTCGTCCGTGACGAGGTTTGCGCCCTCGACGAGCCGGGCGTCCGCTGGTATCACCTCGCCTTCCTTGACGATGATCACATCGCCAGGGACGATCTCGATCGCCGGAATGACCTGGATGCCCCCGTCGCGCCGAACAGTCGCGGTTGGAGCAGTCAGCGCTCTCAGACGGTCTAGCGCCCGTTGGGATCGACGTTCGAGGATCAATCCGACGGCCGCGATCGGAACCAGGGCCACCCCCGTGACGGCGGCATCTGTGACATCGCCAGTGGCGAGATAGACCGCTGCGGCCACCGCCAGGAGCAGGACCATTGGATCGCGCAGCGATCGCAAGAGCAGGTCGATCGTTCCTTGCCGCTTTGCCGTCGGCACGAGCAGGTTGGGACCGTACTCGTCCAGCAGCGCCGCGGCCTGGGCGCCAGTCAATCCGGGTTCGACGACGGGAGTCTCGATCAATCAGCCCAGCTGATGACGGCTGCCGCCGCCTTTGGCAGCGGCCACACGCACGTACCCGACGAACCGGCCAGTGTTTCGGCGGCTCGCTCGAGCGAACCGATGGCTGCGCGATGACCAGTCGCCTCCACGAAGCGGCAGGCGGCTTCGATCTTGGGCGCCATCGAGCCTTCCGCGAAGCGAAATTTCCGCAACTCCTCTACCGTCGCGTTGCGGATCGGGTGAGCTTGCGGAGTCCCCCACTCCGCATACACCGCGTCGACATCGGTCAGCAGCAGCAGGAACTCGGCACGAGTCTGGATGGCCAGCAGCGCCGCTGACAGGTCCTTGTCGATGACCGCTTCGATCCCAACCCGCCTTCCGGACCCGCTGTCCAGCACAGTTGGAATTCCGCCGCCGCCGGAGCAGATCACCGTCACTCCCGTTTCGGCGAGGCGGCGAATCGTGTCGATCTGGACAATCTCTCTGGGTTGAGGCGACGCCACCACACGCCGGTATCCAGGCCCATCAGGAGCTACATCCCAGCCCCGCTCAACAGCAATCGTGGCCGCATCGTCCTTGGTGTAGAGAGGTCCGACCGGTTTGGTCGGATGGCCGAAGGCCGAGTCATAGCGGTCAACCATCGTCTCGGTGAGCACCGTGACAACACGATGTCCGGGCATCTCGTTCTCCAGAGCTTGCTGAAGCAGGTATCCAATCATTCCTTCGCTTTCCGCGCCGAGCACATCGAGCGGATATGGATGCACCGCGTGGTATGCCTCTGACTGCAGCGCCAGCAGCCCAACCTGCGGACCATTGCCGTGCGTCAACAGCACCTGGTGGCCGCGAATGATCTGACTCAGGGCTCGCGCAGCTGCTTCGACGCGTGCTCGTTGAATAGAAGCTTCAAGCGCCTCGCCGCGGCGAAGCAGGGCGTTGCCGCCCAACGCAGCAACTATGCGCATCAGCGAGCTCCCTCGGCCAGCCGCACCGGATGAATCGACAAGCCGTCAGCTTTGACGGGATAACCGGCCGAGACCAGACCGCGAAGCCAGGCCTGCCCAGATGAGTGTCCGAACGATAGAAGGGGCAGCGCATCTCCAGTCGCAAGCAATGTGTGGACCGGCTCAGGCACTTCGCCAAGAGCCGCATGGCGCAAAAGGGTGGCGCTCAGCGAATTCGTTCTGACCGCTGCCTCGTCAGCAATCCGAGTCGCTAGCTTGCGTTGTCCGTGCAGCAAGACCAGCCCGGCGACATATCCCGCCAGCACGTCATCGCCGGCGGGAGTCAATCCCGGTCCCAAACCTGCCAGCGCCGGAACGAAAAGCGCGGGGCCGGGCGGAAGGAAGCCTTGCCTTTTGAAGGTTGGCACCGGATTCCACTGCGGCCCCGGGTGGATGACTACGTCGTCGATGCTCAGCCGGCCATCACCCATCTCCACGCTGTTCTCGGTGCGCGCCTGCACCGCACACGCAATTCCATTCGGCATGCGCGGCGAGCCGCGAGGGGTGAGGCTGACCACGTAGTCGCCGAACTGCAGGTGCTGCCTGCCCAACACCCTTCCACGCACGCGCGGCCCATATAGGTGCGCACACAGAAGAGGGCTGGCCGAGTGAGATTCGGCGTTCATTTGGAAGTGCCTCCAAAGACCTCTCGGAGGCCCATCGGCACCGCAAACGCCTTTGGCCGGCCGAACACCAGAACGACGAGCAGGGTCAGCAGATAGGGCAGCATGTCGAGTAAGAACGGCGACACCGGCAACCCACGCACTTGCAGCTGCAGTCCAAAGGCCACTGCGCCGCCGAAGAGGAGCGCGCCCACAATCGTACGTAGAGGTCGCCACAAGGCGAAGATCACGATCACGACCGCCACGAATCCACGGCCGGCTGTCATGCCCTCTTGCCAGGTCTTGGTGTAGGCAAGCGCCAGCTGCGCCCCACCCAGTCCGTAAAGCGCTCCTGCGAGCGCCAAAGCCTGGTACTGAAGCCACGCCGGATTCAATCCCGCGGCAAAAGCCGCCATCCGATCCTCGCCAACCGCCCGCAGGTGGAGTCCCCAGCGCGTCCGCCATAGCAGCCACGTGACCGCCAGCGCTGCTGGTAGTGCCAGGTAGACAAGGATGTCCTGATCGATGACTCGTGCCCATGCGGCCGGCAAGAGACTGCTCCCCGGAAGTCGCACCTCGCCCAGACCATCGATGTGCGTCCCCGTGTAGGACAGGCCGATCAGCGTGCTGGCGCCGGTGCCCAGGAACCAGAGTGCGAGGCCACTGGCCAGCTGGTTCGTGCGTCGGGTGATGACCAACAGACCCAGGATCAGATTGAAGGCGATTCCCGCCGCAGCGCCTGCCAGCAGTCCGAGCATTGCGCTGCCGGTGATCGCCGTCACAGCGAACGACGTAGAGGCGCCGACCAGCATCACGCCCTCGATGCCGAGATTGACGATCCCGGCTCGCTGGCCCACGACCTCGCCCAGCGCGGCGTAGAAAACCGAGACGCCCGAGGCAAGCGCACCCGCGATGACACCGAGCACGATTACGGTCGTCATTGGGCCTTCGCTCCCGCCGCCCTGGCTGCGAGGACGACAAACAGGATCAAGGCCATCAACAGCGTCACTGCTGCGTACGGCAATCCCTGCGTGATCTGCAGGATGTCGCCACCCGAGGCGAGTACGGCCATCACAAACGCCATCACCGGGATCAGCACGGGGCGGTGACCGGCGAGCCAGCTGACCAGAAAACCCGTGTATCCGTAATAGGACGAGACGCCGGGATTCAGTCGATGGTGCAAGCCCGCCACCTCCCCCATTCCTGCGAGGCCGGCCAGCCCGCCTCCGACGATCATGAGAATCACGAGATAACGGGTGATGGATACCCCGTTGCGCCGAGCGGCCTCAGGGTTGCCTCCGACGGCCCTGATCTCGAGTCCCCATCGCGTGTACGCGAGAACCAACGCGAAGAGCGCGACTCCGGCGACCGCGACGAAAAGGAAGACGGTGACGCGCGTGTCTCCAATGGTTGGCAGCCAGCCGGCTGATGGAAACAGACGGCTTTGGGGATAGTTTGAGCTGGTCGGATCGCGCCATGGACCGAAGATCAGGTAGTCGACGACGAGGACCGCCAGGTAGTTCAGCAGCATGGTCGAGAAGACTTCGTTCAACCAGCCTCTCGCACGTAGCAGGCCGCAGACTCCGGCCCACGCGCCGGCGGCGACAAATCCGAGAGCGGCCGAGATCGGAAGCAAGAGCCAGGCAGGCAGGGAGGCGAAGGTGAGCGCGCCCCAGGTGGCGGCGAGCGCTCCGATGAACAGCTGGCCCTCGGCGCCGACGTTGACGAGGCCCACCCGCGCCGGGATCGCGACTGCGAGCCCGCAGAGGACGATTGGGATCATCTTCACAAGAACCTCGGAAATCCCGTACGAGCTGCCAAGCGTGCTCGACAGGATGTCGGAGTACGCCTGTATCGGGTCCCGCCCGTACGCGAGCAGCAGCAGCGTGTAGATGGCGAGCGCCACTGCCAGCCAACCGAGCCACCGCAGCGTTTCGCGGACACCGGCCGGTAGCCGCTGGTAGCTGCTTACCCAGGGAGACCGGGAGGCGGCGATCGCGTGCGCCATCACTCGCCACCGGTCATGAGGCGGCCGACATCAATCTCCGTGGTCTCCTGAGGGCGTGAGCGACCGACAACCCGGCCCGAGCGAATAACCAACAGCTCATCGCTGAGCGAGAACAGCTCGTCGAGGTCCTGAGACATGAGCAATATGGCCGAGCCGGCCGACCGAGCCGAGAGGAGCAGGTTTTGGGCGTGAACTGCGGTTCGGGCGTCGAGCCCGCGTGTCGGATAGACAGCCACCACAACCCGCGGCTTGCGGCCAAGTTCGCGCGCGAGGCTGAACCTCTGCAGGTTGCCACCGGAAAGCGAGCCCGCATGAAGTTTGGTGTCCGGGGGCTCGAGCTCGAGGCTGCGATATGCGGCCGCCATGTCGGTGCGAACCTGGTCCCAGTCCACCCCGAGACCTCCGGCCCGCTGATACGCGCGGGGTGACGCAACGGCGAAGTTCTCGGCCAGCGTCAATCCAGGCGCGACCGCCATGTACGCGGGGTTCTCAGGAACATAGGCAACACCCGCGGCGCGCATCCTGGCGACGCTCCAGTGAGTCGCGTCTTCACCGAACAGCCATTTGTGGCCGGAAATGATCGGCAGAAGACCGAGCACCACGTCGCCCAGCTCGCGTTGACCGTTGCCTGAAACGCCGGCAACGCCGACGATCTGTCCGGCACTCAGCTCGAGGTCCACTTCTTTCAGAGGCAGACCCGCGCCGCCGCTACCGACCTTTTCCAGCTTCAACGCGACCTCGGCGTGTGGGATGGCGGCAGCGCGAGCAGTTGGCGTCTCGTGAGTCGGAGAGCCGAACATCATCCGTAAGAGCCGGTCTTCAGTCGCATCCTTGCCCGAGATGGATCCTGTGACAGCGCCGCGACGCATGACGGTTATGCGGTCGGCGCACTGGAGCACCTCGTGCAGCTTGTGTGTGATGAACACCACCGCGAAACCGGCTTCCTTCAGGCGACCGAACACTTCGAACAGGCTCTCGATCTCGTGGGGCGGCAGGACGCTTGTAGGCTCGTCGAATATGAGCACCTTGGCTCCGGCAACCAGCAGCTTCAGAATCTCGACCTTCTGCTGCTGACCGGCGGCCAGCGTGCCGGCGATCGCCTGCGGGTCGACTTCCAGGCCGAAAGCCTTGCCGCGGTCGGTGATCTCCTTCTTAATTGCGCCGGCATCGGGTATGGCGTCGAGGTGCGGAAGGTAGAGCGAGATGTTTTCGGCGACGCTGAAGGCCGGGATGAGGGTGAAGTCCTGGAACACCATGCCGATGCCCGCCCGCCGCGCGTCGGCCGGACTCGCGATCTGAACCTGCCGACCTTCGATCCAGATCTCGCCTCCGTCCTTTGGGTAGTAGCCGTAGGCGACCTTCATCAACGTGCTCTTGCCAGCCCCGTTTTCACCCAGCAGCGCGTGGACCTCTCCCCCGAATGCCTCGAAGTTGACCCGGTCGTTCGCCAGCACACCCGGAAATTGCTTCGTGATCTGCTTTAGCGAAAGCTTCGGTTCGGTCACAGGAGCTTCTCCAGCAGCCGTTTCATCTCGTCGTCCTCGGGCGCCGGCGGGCGCCATTCGAGCTGAACCACGTCAACCTGCTGGTCTTCGAGGTCGCGGGCGAAATCTCGAAGACCGACGTTTATCACCAGCGGCCCCTTTTTGAGCAGTTCGGCGATCTTCATCGCAGCGCCTCTGCCACGTAGGTAGCGGCCCTTGCGCTGGTCGGTAGGACGATCACGCCGGCTTCTGTCAACGCGGCAGCCTGCCGGCCGCGGTCCTGCGGGTCACCGTCCGTGCCGCACACCGAGGCGACCACGACCAGGCTCCGTCCCTCACGCGCCGCCCGCGACCGAGCTTCGCCGATCGCTGGTATAAGATCGCCGGCCGGGTCTGCGGCCGCACCACGGCCAAGTACGAAGTCCAACAGAAGGATGCCGACGGTGGGGTCCTCGGCGGTGGCAATGATGCGCTCAGCGCGATGGCGGGAGTCGATCATCGGATGAGCCCGACCCCTGGTCAACTCCTCCGAACCCATGTCGACCAACTCGTATCGCGCCGGCGAAACGTCCGCTTGTTGGAGGATTCGCTGCGTCTCGTACAGGAGGCTTCCGCCTGCGAACAGCCCCCGCGCGCGTCCTTCTACATGTGTGGGCACGGCGGTGACAGTTCCATTACGAAGCGGTCCAGCGCCGGCGAAACCCAACGCCTGTCCCGCGGCTTGCTCGAACGTAAGCGCGGTCCCTGAAGTTGGACCACCAAGAAAACAGGTCACCACCGGCTTGCCCAAGCTGCGAATGATTTCCTGAAGACGGGCCAGAGTCTGTGCGCCCGGTGTCTTCGACACGAGAACAATCACTTTCGTCGTGGCATCGTCGGCGAGGGCGCGCAATCCAGCGAATGTCGTGATACCTCCGACATCGTCCGACAGGTCGCGGCTGCCGCTGCCGATGGCATGCGAGACTCCCGAACCACCCGCGTCGACCAAGCAGCTCACCGCCTGGATACCGGTTCCCGACCCGCCCACGATGCCTATCGGCCCCCGCCTGACTGCGTTCGAAAAACCGAGTCCTCTGCCGGCGATGATCGCGGTGCCGCAATCTGGCCCCATCAACAGCAGGTCACGTGAGGCAGCTACCTGCTTCAAGCGAATTTCGTCAGCAAGCGAGACGTTGGAGCTGAAGCAGAAGACATGCAGTCCGACTTCGAGTGCGTGCTCGATCTCAGTCGCCGCGTACTCCCCCGGAACGGAGATCGCAGCCAGGTTTGCATCGGGAAGCTGGCTGAGCGCGTCATCCCAGCTGCGCGCGATCTGGCTGCCTTCGAGAATCGACCCAGCAAGCAGCGAGTCCACACCGGCAATGGCCGCCCTGGCCTGACCATCGGTCTGAGCGGCGACGGCGATGACCAGATCGTCAGGGCCGGATGAATCAACATCGGCTCCGATGAACCCGGCGTCATGTAGGAGCTCTTTATTGGCAGGCGTGGCCATTACCACGGCTACGTTGTTGATGCCGGGGCCGCCCTCCAGCGCCTTGGCCACGCGCATCAGGAAGACCGAGTCGAGATAGGTGTGGCGCCTAACCGAAAGGGCCGTGGCGCCCATCACACGCCGTGTCGATGGGCAAACTCGGCGAGCGCCTTCCGGAAGCAGTCCAGAGGGGCTCTAACCAACCCTCCGCCGATCTTAGGGTGACCCGGTTCGCGATGCGCAATCGCGGTGTCGATAACGGGTTCAATGCCGGTCGCAACCACCTTCCGAATGTCGATGCCCACGGCCGTGCCGGCAAATCCGAGCGCCGGCATCCGATAGTCGGGGCTGAGGCCGGCCGTGATCTCGCGCATTTCGCGGCTGATTCGCAGCGCCTGCTCTGGCGTGCCGCCGGTCAACGCAAGGATGCCCGGCGCACCACCGAGGACGAAGCCGCCCCACCCGACCGTTTCAGTGATTGCAGAATCTCCCATGTCGAGCCCGGCGTCCTCTGCCTTGAAGCCCGGCAGGAAGAGACCGTCAACCGGCGGTGCGGGAGCGATAAACCATTGGCCTGGCAACCCGCTGACGCGGATTCCGAATTCGACCCCGTTGCGCGCCATCGCCGTGACGAGCGTGCTGTCCTCGACGCCTTCGAGAGGCTCAGCCGCGCTCTTGGCCGCCGCCATCGAGATGCCCAGGAATAGAAACTCATTACCGGCGAGGTAGCCCATGGTCTGAAGGAGCGCGGCCTTGGGCACATCAGCATCGACCATCGCCTGAGCCATCAAATTGGCGAACAGGCTGGAAGCCGCGTTCGGACGGTTGTGCAGCTCGTCTCCCATCTGAAGCGCCCGAGCGATGATCGACTTGAGTGGGATCGGACCGCGCTTGCGCAAACCCGCCCGAATGGATGGCGCCCATACATCTCGCCATCGGTTGAGGCCGCTCAGCGCTTCAATGTCGAACTGGCCGAACTGCTGCATGCCCTCAGCGAGACGGCAGTACGCAAGGTTGCCGGACGTGCGGTTCTCGACCACCCAGACAGGAAGGGATGGCGAGGTGGTTCCGGCCATGGGGCCTACCCCGTGGTGGTGGTGGTTCGGCTCCAGCCGGACCTTACCCGCAGCCAGCAATCGCTCGGCCTCTTCGGGTGCACTCGCCCATCCCTCCCACAGGACGAGACCGACCAAAGACCCGCGCATCGCTCCGCACATTCGCTCCCACGGAATGGGAGGACCGGCGTGTAGGATCATGCGGCCCTCGAGTCCCTGGACGACCTCGCCAGCGGGGGCAACGTCAATCAACACCGGGTCCGCCGTGACGAGGCGGGCCAAGGCCACCGTGTTGGCGGCCTCGACCCTACCTTTCAGATCAGCTGCTGTCGCACTCATGAGGTTTGGCCGACGATTCCCTGGGCGAACCAATTGACCGTGTTGACGAAGTTCCAGTCAGGCACCTCGCCCGGCTTGATGCGAAGCGTTCCCTTCTGGTCATAGACAGGTCCGACGAACGGGCTCTTAAGGGTGCCGTCCTTGAACGACTGGACCACGGCCAGTGTCTTGGTCTTGGCGCTGTCAGGTACGTTCTTTCCGAACGGCGCCAGCTGCACCATGCCGGAGTTGACGGCGCCGATGTAGTTCTCGGCGGTCCACTTGCCGTCGATCGCGTTCTGCGCGCACTGCGCGAAGTAGTTGCCGAACTGGAAGTCGATGCCGCTGATCCATCCGTTCGGCGCGAACTTCGCAACCGACGCGGAGTGGTATCCGATCGACATGATTCCGCGCTTCTCGGCCGTTTCGACGAAGCTGATCGGCGAGTCGACGATTCCGGTCACGACGTCGACGCCCTGGTCGGCCAGAGCGTTGGTCGCGGTGGCTTCCTTGGCCGGGTCAGACCAGGTTCCGTTGAAGATGGCGTAAGTCGTCACGCTCGCGTTGACCGAGCGAGCTCCAAGGTGGAAGGCATCGATGGAGTCGATGATCTGGGGAATGGGGAATCCGCCCAGGAAGGCGATCTTGTTCGTCTTCGTCATCAGGCCCGCCGCTGCACCGAGCGAGTAGCTGTACATGTCGCTGGCGCCCCAGTAGGTGGCGAAGTTGGCGGCCTTCTTGTAGCCGGCCGGGTGTTCGAAGTAGACGTTGGGATGCCTGGCGGCCACGTTGAGCGCGAAGTCCTGGTAGCCGTAGCTCATCGGGAAGATGAGCGTTGCCCCCTGCTTGATCATGTTCTCCATCACGGTTTCGACACCAGGACCCTCGGGGACGTTTTCAGCCTCGAGGAGCTTGATGCCGGGAACGGCCTTCATCATGGCGACCAGACCGTCGTGCTCAGCCTGGTTGTAACCCGCGTCGTGGATGGAGCCGACGTGAATGGCGCCGACGATGAGCTTGGCAGGCGTGGTCGTGCCGCCCCCGCCACCGCATGCTGCTAGAACGACTGTCGCGGCCACAAACAGCGCGGCGATCGTCAGCTTCTTTGTATAGCTGCGTTTCGACCGGGCCAAGTCAATCATTTCCTGGGTCCTCCTCAGGACCCGGGCGAGCTGCGCTCACCTGCGAGTCCACGTCATAGTTCGAGGCTATTGAGGAGGCGATGAACCGCCCAGAGGCGAAAGTCCCGAGAGCCCAAGGTCGAGCGGCCACTAGTGCTTTTGGTTCGCAAGATGGAGGGCAGACGATGAGCACTCAGAAGCGGTCGGGTGGAACCATCCTGTGGGGTGTCATCCTCGTCGCCGCCGGGGTGGTGCTGCTTGCCCAGACGCTGGGGCTGGCCCCCAGCTTAAGCGGAGAGTTCTGAAAGGGTCACCCACCCCAGACCGCGGCTGCCACGCGTCCCACAAGCTCTAGCTTCCGCTTCTGCTGCTCGTGGCTGATCCGGTTGCCTTCGATGGTCGAAGCGAACCCGCACTGTGGGCTGAGCGCCAACCGCTCGAGCGGGACGTAGCGGGCGGCCTCTTCGATCCTGGCCTTCAGCTCGGTCTCGGTTTCGAGCTCCGGTTTCTTGGTCGTCACGAGGCCAAGGACGGCGACCCGGTCTTCCGGTAGGTGAGCGAGCGGCGCGAAGCCCCCTGAGCGACTGTCGTCGTATTCGAGCAGGAACCGATTGAAGAGCGTCTTCTGGAAGATGCGCGAGATCGGCTCATAGTCGCCTTCGGCGTAGAACTTGCTCTGGTTGTTGCCGCGGCAGACGTGGAGTCCAAAGGTAACGCCAGGGTGGCCCTGGATGATCGCGTTGTCGAGCTCGATGCAGCGGTCGATCAACTCCTCGGGGTCGCTCCCTCGCTGCCGATAGCCCTCGCGCATGGCGGGGTCGAGGAGTGCCCCGTACTGGGGCGCGTCGACCTGGATGTAGGTGCAGCCGAGGCGAACCAGCTCGTCCACCTCCCGCCGGGAGAGGTCGACTATGTCGGCCAGGTAAGCATCACGGGTCGCATAAGCGCCCTTCGACTTTTCGGGGTCGTAGTACGCGGCAGCTTGCTGTGCGCTGAGCATCGTCACCTTGCCGGGATGTCCTTTCACCGACCGAAGAAACGTCCACTCCTCGCTGCACATGCTTCGCTTCCAGCGCAGCCGGTTGACCACAACTGGGCGCTTCAGGATCAACTGCTCACCGCTCTCGTCACGGAAGGGGATCGCCCAGCCGCCCTCGCGATCGAATCCCTCGAACGCATCGATAAGGTGGCCATAGAACGCGTATCGGCGCAGCTCGCCATCGGTGACGACATCGATGCCGGCCATTTCCTGAAGCTCGATCGCGGCCCGGACCGCAGCGTCCTCGATCGCCTTGAACTCTGCGTGTGCGATCTCACCGGACTCCAACCGCTTTCGAGCGCCGACCAGGTCAGGTGGTCGCAGCAGGCTGCCGACGACCTCGGCGCGCCACGTTCTCAGCTGTGCAGACACGCTTCTAGCCCTCCGCCAAGACTCTTGCCGCCACTCCGAACGCGCTGTTGGCGGCCGGCACCCCGCAGTAGATCGCGGTCTGCAGAAGGATCTCTTTCAGCTCGTCCACCGTGACCCCATTCGTCAGGGCCGCCCGCATGTGCAGTGCCAGCTCTTCATTGCGATTGAGAGCGACCAGCATCGCGACAGTGATGCAGCTGCGCGTGCGGCGGTCGAGGCCCGGTCGCGTCCAGATCTCACCCCAGGCGTAGCGCGTGATGAGGTCCTGGAACTCGTCAGTCAGGGGCGTCCGGGAGGCTTCCGCGCGGTCTACATGGGCGTCCCCCAACACCGCGCGACGCACCTCCATGCCGCTCTGCTTTTCATCAGTCATGGCAGATCCCTCCCATTTCACAGGGCGAAGAACACTGTCTCGCCCTCTCCCTGTAGGCGAATGTCGAAGTGCACGATGTCCCGGTCCCGACGCCCTATGAGCGTGTGCCGTCGCGACTCGTCGACCAGATGCAGGACGCGATCCGCGCGATTCGCACTCTCCTCGTCCGGAAAGTACAGACGCGTGTGGAGATGCCGCAAGAGACCGCGCGCAAAAACCGCGACCTCGAAACACGGTGCCCCCTCGCTCACGACTGGCTTGCGCACGGTGAAGTGAAACGCGCCTTCGCCGTCGGTGCGGCAGCGCGCGAACTGGTCACCCTGGGAAGCTTCGATGACCGCATCTCCCACAGGCTCGCCGGTGCCGTCGAGGACCTGGCCTTCAATCCTGATCGCGCCCGGGGATTCGCCGGAGGTCGCATTCGCGTCATTCTCAAAAGGCAGAGCAAAGCCGAAAAATGGTCCCACTGTCTGCGACGGCGTCGGCGCCGTCATGCCTCGATCGGCGTCTCGCGCCTTCCGCGCAGCACTATGTCCCAGCGGTACCCGAGGGCCCACTCCGGAACCGTCGTGTCGAGATCGAATCGGGCGATGAGCAGCTCGCGTCCGCGAGGGTCGGGGATGGAGCTGAGGATCGGGTCGAGCGGGATCAGCGGATCGCCTGGAAAATACATCTGCGTGACGAGCCGGCTCGCGAGGGAGGGACCGAAGAGCGAGAAGTGCACGTGCGCGGGACGCCATGCGTTC
>JBGQGI010000017.1:0-12065 GCA_041497375.1 Candidatus Dormibacteraceae bacterium
AAGCACGCCGTCGGTCAGCTCGAGAACTCGAGCCAGATCTCCAAGGTTCGCCACGACATCGCGCGCATCATGACGGTGCTCCAGGAGCGAGCCTTCGGCATCGTCGCCCAGGTTGCGCCCGAAGCCATATCGGTCGCCGTGGCCGAGCCCAAGGCGAAGAAGGTCGGGCGGCCCCCCGTCGAGAGCGCGGGGACCCCAAAGGACGAGCCAGCTGAAGACACCAAGCCCAAGCGCGGCGCCAAGGCGAGCAAGGCGAAGGCGGAGAAGGGCTCATGAGCGTGATGACCCCGCCCCCGACCGAAGTCGAGACCTCCACGCGCGGCCAGCGCAAGGTCCGGCTGGGCACTGTGATCTCGGACAAGATGGATAAGACGGTCATCGTCCAGGTCGGTACGTCCAAGGCGCACCGGCTCTACAAGAAGACTGTCCGCCAGCGCACCAAGTTCAAGGTTCACGACGAGAAGAACGAGTGCGGCGTCGGCGACCTCGTTCGCATCACCGAAACCCGTGCCATCTCCAAGGAGAAACGCTGGCGGGTACTGGAGATTGTCGAGAAAGCCAAATGATCCAGCAGGAAACACGCCTCAAGGTCGCGGATAACTCGGGAGCCAAGGAGCTCCTGTGCATCCGCGTGGCCGGAGGCCACTATCGCAAGTACGCCTCGGTGGGCGACATCATTACGGCCACCGTCAAGTCGGCGCAGCCGGGCGGCCAGGTCAAGAAGGGTGAGGTCGTGAAGGCTGTAGTCGTCCGCGTCACCAAGGAATATCGCCGCCCCGACGGCTCGCTCATCCGCTTCGATGAGAACGCCGCGGTGCTGCTCGCCCAGGCAAACAACCCACGAGGCACTCGCATCTTCGGACCAGTTGCACGCGAACTGCGCGAGCGCAACTTCATGAAGATCATCAGCCTCGCACCGGAGGTCCTCTAACCACCCATGCTGCGGAACAAGCTTCAACCCAAGCGTCGCTGGCTCGACCTCGCCCCCGGCGATCCCGTGGTCGTCGTGGCCGGCAAGGACAAGGGCAAGCACGGCGACGTTCTTCGAACCCTGCCGGACAAGCACAAGATCGTGGTCAAGGGCGTCAACATCCTGAAGCGCCACACCAAGGCGGGGCAGTCCCGCGGTGGTGTCAACGTCGCGCAGGGTGGCGTCGTCGACTTCGAGGCGCCGCTCGATTACTCCAACGTGATGCTCCGGTGCCCGTCCTGCTCCAAGCCGACCCGAACCAAGCACATCGTGCTCGAGTCAGGTGCGCGCGCCCTGGTGTGCCGCCACTGCGGCGAGCCGTATGAGCGCGTTCGCAAGACGGAGGCCCAGTGAGCAAGCAGAAGACAGCACCCAGGCAGAAGAAGGCCGATTCGAGGCCCGCGGTATCGCAGGGCCCGTCGACCCGTGCTGAAGGGCCGCCGCGGATGCTGAAAGCGTACCGCGACTCGGTAGTCCCTCAGATGACCAAGGAGTTCGACTACGCCAACACCATGGAGGTGCCGCGCGTCGCGAAGGTCGTGGTGAACATCGGCATCGGCGAGGCCAAAGACAATGACAAGGCCCTCGATGCCGCTGTCGGCGACGTCGTGACGATCACCGGGCAAAAGCCCGCCCTGATCAAGGCGCGCAAGTCGGTCGCCGCATTCAAGCTCCGGGCCGGCCAGACGGTCGGCATCAAGGCCACGCTGCGCGGACGGCGCATGTGGTTCTTCCTCGACAAGCTCCTCAACGTTGCGCTCCCTCGAATCCGCGACTTCCGCGGCGTCAGCCCGGAAGGATTCGATGGCCGCGGCAACTACTCGCTGGGCCTGCGCGAGCAGGTCGTGTTTCCTGAGATCGACTACGACAAGATCGACAAACTCCGCGGGCTGGAAGTGTCGATCGTGACCACAGCTCGCACCGATGACGAGGCCCGCAGCCTGTTGACGCGGCTCGGAATGCCATTTAGGAAGAGGTAGGAGAAAGCTTGGCTAAGAAATCTTCGCTCGAGCGCTGGAAAAGAGACCTGGTGCACCCCAAGTACAAGGTCCGGTTCCATAACCGGTGTCGCCTGTGCGGGCGCCCGCGCGCTTTCCTTCGCAAGTTCGGCATGTGCCGAATCTGCTTCCGCAACCTTGCCGCCGAGGGACGCATCCCAGGCATTACGAAGTCGAGCTGGTGATGGCCACGGCAGTTGCAAAACCGGTCAAGAGAGCTCCGATTGGAGTCATCAGCGACCCGATCGCGGACATGCTGACCCGGGTCCGCAATGCGAACAGCGCGCGGCATCCCGAGGTCAAGGTTCCCGCCTCCAAGTTGAAGCTCGAGATCGCCAGGGTGCTCAAGGACGAGGGCTACATCGCCGGCTTCGAGGTCGAAGCTGACGGGGCATCCCAGACGATGCGTATCATCTTCAAGTCTCGGCCGGATCGCGAGCGCGTGATCTCCGGGGTGAAGAGGATCAGCCGTCCAGGCCTGCGCGTCTACGCGCGCAAGACGGAGATCCCCAGGGTCCTCGGTGGGCTCGGAATCGCCATCCTCAGCACAGCCGAAGGCGTCATGAGCGGGCGCCAGGCGCTGCGCCAGGGCGTCGGTGGCGAGGTTCTAGCTTATGTGTGGTAACGGATGAAGAATATCGGGGTCCCCGCGAAATCGCAGATTTCGTGGGGTGATTAGGAGTAGGAAAGAAAACTTGTCGCGGATTGGAAAGCTGCCGATCGACGTGCCGGGCGCGGTGAAGGTCACCTTGCAGCCAGGTCACGTCGTGGTCGAAGGGCCGAAGGGCAAGCTCGAACGTACCCTGCCGGCGGACATCACGGTCAAGCAGTCCAATGGGCAGCTGGTCTTCGAGCGGCCTTCCGACGGCTACAAACATCGCGCCCTGCACGGCCTGGTCCGGAGCCTAGTCGCCAACATGGTTACTGGCGTGAACACAGGTTTCACCAAGCATCTCGAGCTGGTCGGTGTTGGGTACCGCGTCGCCAAGCAGGGCGATGAGGTGGTGCTCAGCCTCGGCTACTCGCACCCGATCAAGTACAAACCCCCGCCCGGCGTGTCGATCGAGGTCCAGGATCAGACGAAGTTCTCGGTGAACGGGATCTCGATCGAGGATGTGGGCCAGGCGGCCGCCAACATCCGTGGGATGCGACCACCCGAACCCTACAAGGGCAAGGGTGTGATGTACCGCGGTGAGAAGATCCGGCGCAAGGCCGGCAAGGCCGGCAAGGGCGCCAAGGCGGCCGGATGATCAAGCAGACCGACCGCAAGGTGAACCGGCTGAAGCGCCACAAGCGCGTGCGCGTCCACGTGAGCGGCACGAAGGACCGCCCGCGGCTGGCGGTGTTCCGCAGCCTCAATCACGTCTACGCGCAGCTCATCGACGACGACGGCAGCCGCACGCTTGCCGCTGCTTCCACAGTCGGCCTGAAGTCCAAGGGCAATGGCATGGCCGAGGCGATCGAGGTGGGGAAGGCCATTGCGGCCAAGGCCAAGGCAGCCGGCGTCAGCAACGTTGTTTTCGATCGGGGCGGCTTCCTCTACCACGGCAGAATCAAGGCTCTGGCGGACGCCGCGCGCGAAGCCGGACTGGAGTTTTAATGGGCAGCAGATATCCACATTCGAGCGGTGAGCGATCGGAGCTCGCCGATCGCGTCGTTCGCGTCAACCGCGTCGCCAAGGTCGTCAAGGGCGGCCGCAAGTTCTCGTTCAGCGCGCTGATCGTGGTCGGCGACATGAACGGGCGTGTCGGCGCAGGCATCGGCAAGGCGCGCGAGGTGACCGAGGCGATCCGCAAGGGGATGGAGGTCGCCAAACGCAACATGATCACCGTCCCGATGGTCGGCACCACGATCCCGCACGAGGTTCGCCTCAAACTGGGGTCGGCGCGGATCATGCTCAAGCCCGCTGCGCCGGGCACCGGCGTCATCTCGGGCGGCGCGATGCGCGCTGTCATTGAGACCGCCGGCATCAAGGACATCCTCACCAAGTCGCACGGCACCAACAACCCGATCAACACGGTGCGCGCGACCCTCGCGGCGCTGCAGCAGCTGCGCACCGCGCAGCAGATCGCCGAGTTGCGTGGCAAAGAGGTCGAGCAGATAGTCGGGCGGCGCTTGGCCAACATTTACCGCAAGTCCGAGGGTAAGTCGGAAATATCGACCGCCAATGGCAGCGACGAGAAGCCCAGCGGGGAGACCAAGTGATGGCGGCCACCAAGACCGCGAAGTCACCCGAAAAAACCGACGGCAAGATGCTGAAGGCGACCCTCAGGAAGAGCTCCATCGGGGCGAAACCTTCGGTCAAGGCCACTGTCGTGTCGCTGGGCTTTCGCCGCCTCAACCAGACGCGCGAGCTGCCTGACAATCCGGCGGTTCGGGGCATGCTCAAGGCTGTCGACTTCCTGGTCGCGGTCGAAGGCGAGCCGTACCTGAGGCCCGACCGCAGCCGCTACAAGATCTGGCGGTCGCGCTCGAACAAGAAGCACCAGAGGGGCAACTGATGGAGCTGCACGACCTCAGGCCCGCCGCCGGCGCGCACCGCAAGTCGCGGCGTATCGGCCGCGGCACTGGATCCGGCAGAGGCAAGACCTCGGGGCGCGGCCAGAAAGGCCAGAACGCGCGTAGCGAAGGCTTTCGCCTTGGCTTCGAGGGTGGGCAGATGCCGCTCTCTCAGCGACTCCCGAAGCTGCCCGGTTTCAAGAACCCGTTCCACAAGGTCTACGCCGTGGTCAACCTATCCAAGCTGAGCCGCTTCCCTGACGGGACGACCGTCGATGGTGCGCTGCTCGCCGCGGCGGGCCTGGCGCGTCCCGGCGAGGAGATCAAGATCCTGGGCACTGGCGACCTCAAGCGCAAGCTCACGGTCGAAGCTCACTCGTTCAGCCTCAGCGCGCGCGAGGCGATCGAGGCGCGAGGCGGCAGCGTAAAAGTCCTCGGGGAGCCGCGGAAGATCGGCCCTCGCCGCACAGCAGCGAAGACCGCAAAGAGAGTGCCGGCGCCGGAAGAACCGGAGCCCGCAGCCGAGCAGCCCGAACCCGCGACGCGCGCAGCCAGGAAGCCTGCCGCCGTTAAGGACGAGCCCGGGGAGGCCGCTCCCCCAGACGACTAGGTGAACCTACTAGAGGCGCTGGTCAACGCCATCCGCCTGCCGGAGCTTCGCAACAAGCTCCTGTTCACCGGCGGGATCCTCGTCGTATTCAGGCTCTTCGCCAACATCGCGGTCCCCGGTGCAAGCCAGACCGCGCTGGCCCAGCTGTTCCAGGGCCAGGCCCTCCTGGGCCTCCTCGACCTGTTCTCCGGCGGCGGCCTTTCGCGATTCAGTGTGGTCGCCATGGGCATGAACCCCTACATCAACGCCACGATCATCATGCAGCTGATGACGGTGATCTCCGAACGGATCAAGGAGATCTCCAAAGAGGGCGAGGCGGGGCGGCGCCGCATCACACGCTGGAGCCGCTACCTGACCGTCGCGCTGGGAGCGGGACAGGCATATGGGTTCACGGTCCTCTTCCAGAACACCAGCCCTCCAATCCTCGGTCCGCTCGACTGGTTCCAGCGCTTGCAGATCGTCCTGGTCCTGACCGCCGGGACCGTCATGCTGATGTGGTTCGGTGAGCTAATCACCGAGTACGGCATCGGCAACGGTGTGTCGCTGATCATCTTCGCCGGCATCATCGGACGCGGCCCGCAAGGTGTGGCCGCCGTGTTCAGCGCCCGTGGGACCGGCGGCGGGCTCGCCGACTACGTCCCGTTCATCCTCTTCGGGCTGATCGCGCTGGTCATGACCGCGGTGATCATCGAGGTGCAGCAGGCGGTGAGGAAGATCCCCATCCAGTCCGCGCAGCGCACGGTCGGATTGAAGCAGGTGCAAAGCAGGGCGAGCTTCCTGCCACTGCGCGTCAACCACGCCGGCGTCATCCCGATCATCTTCGCGATCTCGGTGATGTTCTTGCCGACGATCGTTGCCAACTACTTCACCGGCGCTCCGCCGGACACCTGGTACTACAAGGCGGCGGCGTGGATCCGAGGCAACTTCACGCCGGACACGGCCAACCTTCCAATGGCCATCACGTACAACGCGTTGTACTTCGCGTTGACGTTTGGGTTCACGTACTTCTACACGGCGATCACGTTCGAGGTGAACGACGTGGCGGACAACCTTAAACGTTATTCAAGCTTCATCCCGGGAATCCGCCCGGGACGTCCGACCGCGGACTATCTCGCCGCGGTAATGAACCGCGTGACATTCGCAGGCGCGTGCTTCCTGGGGTTCATCACCGTCATCCTTCCCATTGCTACCTCGACGATCTCGGGTATTCCTCATCAACAGATGTACCTCGGAGGGACGGCGATCCTGATCGTTGTCGGCGTTGCATTGGACACGATGAAACAGCTGCAAACGCAGCTGGTAATGCGCCAGTACCGCGGCTTTATCACATGAACCTGTTGCTCTATGGAGCGCCCGGCAGCGGCAAGGGCACGCAGGCGAACATGCTGCGATCGAAGTTCGGCATTCCGCACATCGCGACCGGTGACATGCTCAGGGCGGAGATCGCGCTTGGCTCCGAGCTTGGGCGTCAGGCGCAGCCGCTGCTCGCCGCGGGCGGCTACGTGCCGGACGGCATCATGATCGAAATGATCCGGGACCGCCTTCGCCGGCCGGATTGCGCCAACGGCTTCATCCTCGACGGCTTCCCGCGCACGATCCCCCAGGCCGAAGCCCTGGACATCTTGATGAAGGAGCTGGGTAGGACCTTCGACAGGGTGCTGTACCTGAGGGTCGACACTGCGGAGCTGCTCCGCCGCCTCTCCGGCCGGCTGGTCTGCCCCGCGTGCCAGCGGACATATCCGCCAGGCGCTGAGCGGTGCCAGGTCGACGGCAAGCAGCTCGTGCAGCGCGAGGACGACAAGAAGGAGGCTGTGCAGCCGAGGATCGAGATCTACCTGCACAAGACGATCCCCGTGCTCGACCATTACCGGTCGGAGGACCTGGTTTCGGAGATCGACGGGAGGGGCAGCATTAAAGAGATAAGGAGCCAGGTTCTGACCGCGATTGGCCAGAATGGCCGTGTTTCCCGAAGATGATCAACCTCAAGACCGCCCACGAGATCGAATTGATGGCCCGAGCAGGCACCCTGCTCGCCTCCGTGCTGCCTCCGCTCCGAGAGGCGTGTGTGCCCGGCGTCAAGACCATCGAGCTGGACAGGATCGCCGAGCGCCTGATCCGGGGGGGCGGGGCGACGCCCGGCTTCCTGGGCTACCACGGCTATCCGCGCTCGATCTGCGTTTCGATCAACGACGAGGCCGTCCACGGCATCCCGGGCAACCGCAAGGTGACCGCCGGAGACCTCGTGAGCCTGGACCTCGGACTGGTGCTCGACGGTTTCTGGGCGGACGTCGGCATCACTGTTGGGGTCAGCAAGATCAGCCCCGAGGCCGAGAAGCTGCTGAAGGTCACAGAAGAGGCCCTTTACGCGGGCATCCAGAAGGCAAGGCCGGGCGGCTGGCTGGGCGACATCTCGTCAGCAATCCAGAAGCACGTCGAGGCCAGCGGCTTCTCCGTGATCCGCCAGTTCGTCGGTCACGGGATCGGGCGCCAGATGCACGAGGACCCCCAGGTGCCCAACTTCGGCGCTCCTGGGACTCCACCAAGGCTCAAACCGGGGATGACCCTGGCGATCGAGCCGATGGTCAACGCGGGCTCCTACGAGGTCTACATGAAGCCGGATGGCTGGACGATCTGCACGGTCGACGGCGGCCTTTCGGCCTACTTCGAGCACACAGTCGCCATCACCGACAAGGGGCCTTTGATTCTCACAGCCCAGCCGACCGCCGCTTCCATCAAAGGGGCCAAGGCGGGTGCGGCGGGAGCTGGCTCCGCCAGGCCCGACGCCTCAAGGGGGGAGTCCCCCCCTCAACCAGACGCCGCCTGAAGCCCGGCCTGACCTCGAATACGAACTTGACGTACAATCATCGTTCGTGCCCCAGCGCCCCCCGCTCGTGAAGGGGGTCGTGGTCGAGCCTCTTCCCAACGGCGTTTACCGGGTTGAGCTCGAGAACGGGGCTAAGGTCCTGGCTCACGTCGCCGATCGCGCAGGCACCCACTTCACCCGGCTTCTGGCTGGAGACAAGGTGGGGGTCGAGCTTGCCAGCAGCGATCGATCGCGAGGGCGAATTCGAGAGATTTGGAGATGAAGGTACGTCCGTCAGTCAAGAAGATGTGCTCGAGCTGCAAGGTGATCCGGCGAAACGGGGTGGTCCGCGTGATCTGCTCCAAGACGCCGAAGCACAAACAGCGTCAGGGTTAAGTTTGGAGGAGCTGGTCTAAATGGCGCGTATCGCCGGCATCGACATACCCCCGCAGAAGCGGGTGGTGATCGCCCTTATGTACATCCACGGGATCGGGCGCACGACAGCCGAGAAGCTCGTGAAGATGGCCAACCTCAACCCCGACACGCGAACGAAGGACCTCAGCGAAGAGGAGGTCGGACGGCTGCGCCAGATCATCGATCGCATGGCCACCGCGAAAGAGGTCCTCATCGAAGGCGACCTCCGGCGCGAGGTGGCGATGAACATCAAGCGCATGACAGAGATCGGCTCCTATCGTGGCGGCCGCCATCGCAGGGGCCTGCCGGTTCGGGGCCAGCGCACACGCACGAACGCACGTGGCCGCCGCGGTCCCAAGCGCGCAGTCGCAGGTAAGAAGAAGGTCAAAGCCGGGAAGTGATGGCAAAAACTAAGAAAGTTGTTCGCACTCGCCGCCGTGAGCGGAAGAACGTGGTCGCCGGCCAGGCTCATGTCCAGAGCACCTTCAACAACACGATCATCTCGATCACCGATGTGGACGGGAACGTGATCTCTTGGGGCTCGGCTGGAGCCCAGGGCTTCAAGGGCAGCCGCAAGTCGACCCCTTATGCGGCCCAGGTCACAGCCGAGGCGACAGCCAAGAAGGCACTCGAGCACGGCATGCGTTCGATCGAAGTGTTCGTGCGCGGACCGGGCGCGGGCCGCGAGGCGGCGATCCGTTCCCTGCAGGCCACGGGCCTGGAGGTCAGCGCCATCACCGACGTGACCCCGATCCCACACAACGGCTGCCGCCCGCCGAAGCGGCGGAGGGTTTAGTGGCCCACAACGTCCGCCTGGACCGCATCTCGGGGCTCAGGACGCCGATACGTGCGTCAGGGGGCCCGTCCCGTCGTCGTCACGCATTTACCAATGCGCTCCTCCTAGTTCCACCCCTTCCTTCGTCTCGGCGCCCGGACCGGCGACCTAGCGGTCGCCTGCCCCGCGCTACGGCCCATTCGGCCGCTGTGAGCCACTGATGGCGAACTACAGCGGCCCCGTCTGCCGCTTCTGCCGCCGAGAGGGCGCCAAGCTTTACCTCAAAGGCGAGCGCTGCTACACGCCCAAGTGCGCAATCGAGCGCCGTGCTTTCGCACCCGGCATGCATGGCCAGGCCCGCAAGCGAAAGACGTCGGACTACGGCCTGCAGCTCCGCGCGAAGCAGAAGGCGCGACGCACCTACGGGCTGCTGGAGAAGCAGTTCCGGAACTACTTCGAGCTTGCAGAGCGCGAGCCTGGTGTCACCGGTATCAACCTGCTGCGCCACCTCGAGCTTCGCCTTGACAACGTTGTGTACAGGCTGGGGCTGGGTGCTTCGCGCAAGCAGGCGCGGCAGCTGGTCTCGCACCGCCACTTCGAGGTGAACGGCAAGACGGTCAATGTGCCGTCTTACCAGCTCAAGCCAGGCGATGTGCTCAAAGTCAAGCCGGCGAACGGCGTCACCGACGTGGCGCTCGACGCTTCCAAAGTGCGCCCGGTGCCCGGATGGCTCTCTTTCAGTGCGGAGGAGAAGTCCGGAAAGATTCTCGCCCGACCGGAGCGCCACGAGATGGAGTCGGGCGTGGAAGAGCAGTTGATCGTTGAGTTCTATTCACGGTAAAGGGAGTTCCTAATTGGCTATTGACACTCAGATGACAGTTACCCCGCAGGTTCGCAAGCTCGAGACGAGCGCGAACTACGGGAAGTTCGACATCGAACCGCTCGACCCAGGGTTCGGGACGACGCTTGGCAACACGCTTCGACGCGTGCTGCTCTCGTCGCTGTGGGGTGCGGCGGTGACCTCGATCCAGATCGACGGCGTGGCCCACGAGTTCACAGCCATCCCGCACGTGAAAGAGGATGTGACCGAGGTCATCCTCAACCTCAAGAAGCTCTGCCTCAAGAGTCACACCGAGGACCCCGTGACCCTGCTGCTCGACGTCAAGGGCCCGGCGGAGGTTCACGCCTCGCACATTCAGGCGAACTCTGACGTGGACATCGTCAACCCGGACCTATACATCTGCACCCTCGCCTCCAAGGGCCACCTTCGAATGGAGCTGAACGTCGAGCGTGGCAAGGGCTACGTGCCGGCCGACCGCAACAAGCGCGAGGGTCAGCCGATCGGGGTCATCCCCATCGACGCGATCTTCTCGCCCGTCGAGAAGGCCAACTTCACCGTCGAGAAGACCCGTGTGGGGCAGTCGACCGATTACGACCGGCTCCTCATCGAGGTCTGGACCGATGGCACGATGTCTCCGGAGGAGGCTGTCAGCCACGCTGCCTCGCTGTTCACGCAGCACCTGGCACTGTTCGTTCGCTTCGGGGCTTCGATTGCAGAGAAAGAGGCCAAGGACAGGGGCGCCGGCGGCGGCCAGAACCGCCTGATGGACACGCCGATCGAAGAGCTCGATCTGTCAGTTCGTGCTTTCAACTGCCTCAAGGCCAACGAGATCCAGACGGTCGGCCAGCTTCTCCAGAAGAGAGAGGAAGAGCTGCTGTCACTCCGCAACTTCGGACGCAAGTCGCTGGATGAGATCAAGGAGAAGCTCGTCGAGAAGGGCTTCATCAAGCCTGAGGAGATGGGCACCGTCCTCCGCGGCTAACCATGCGACATCAAAAGAGCGGCCGCCGCTTCAACCGAGACACCGACGCGCGCAAGGCGCTGATGCGCAACCTGTGCACGTCGCTACTCGAAAGCGGGCGGATCACGACGACTGAGGCGAAGGCCAAGGAGCTGCGCCGCTGGGTGGAGCGCCTGATCACCACGGCCAAGGGCCAGGACCTGACCGCGCGCCGCAAGGTGAGCGAAGAGGTCTCGAAGCCCGAGGTCGTCGAGCGCCTCTTCTCCAACCTCGTCCCGCGCCTGGCCGAGAGGCCCGGAGGCTACACGCGAATAATTAGGAAAGGACCCCGCTTGGGCGATTCAGCCCCAATGGTAGTGATCGAACTGGTTGATTAAGTCTCTTCCCCACTTGCGGGGAAGTACCCGGCGAAGCCGGGGGATGGGGGGGCAATGCCTCCAGACAAATAGCGAAGGTTAAAAAGTGAATATCAAAGTCGTGCTGGAGTACGACGGAAGCGGGTTCGCCGGCTGGCAGCAGCAAGCGCACGGCCGCACCGTCGAGGCCGAGCTGAAGCGGGCGCTGCGTGAGCTGACGGGCGCCGAGCACAAGGTCTACGCGGCGGGGCGCACCGATGCCGGAGCGCACGCAGAAGGACAGGTGGTCAGCTTCGAGATGGATGGGCGCATCACGCCGATCCGGCTGGTGGCGGCCCTCAACGCCAGGCTCCCGGGAGATGTCTCGGTGCTGACCGCAGAGGTCGCACCTGACGGATTCCACGCTCGCTACTCCGCTCGCTGGAGGCGCTACCGCTACCGCTACCTGGACCGCAAGGCCAGGCCGGCGTTGGAGCGGGGACGCTGCTGGCATGTGGGCCCCCTGGACGTCGACCTCATGTCGGCGGCGGCGAGGGCGCTGGTGGGCAAGCACGACTGGACCAGCTACTGCTCGGCTTCCGAGCCGCCGGATGCGAGGGTGCGCGAGATGCGCTCCGCCAAGGTGGCGCGACGGGGGGACTTCGTCGAGCTGGAGCTGGTGGCGGAGGGGTTCCTCCGCGGCCTTGCGCGCAGCATCGCGGGGGCTCTCGCCGACGTCGGCAGAGGCCGCAAATCACCGGAATGGGTGGGCGAGGTGCTGGCAGCGCGAGACAGGCGGCTGGCGCCCCGAACGGCGCCGGCGGGCGGCCTGACATTGATGGAAGTGATTTACTGAAGG
>JBGQGI010000018.1:0-11831 GCA_041497375.1 Candidatus Dormibacteraceae bacterium
AGTGGTTATCGCCATGTCATCTAGGCCTCCAGCCGCTCGGCGGTCTTCTGCTCCAGAAACTTCCAGAGGTCGCCGATGACTTTCATCTTCTCGAGCTCTTCCTCGGAAAGCTCGACGTCGTACTTGTCCTCAACCGCCGCGATGAGCTCGACGAGGTCGAGCGAGTCGGCCGCGAGATCCTTGGCGAAGCTCTTTTCGAGCTGCACCTGATCGGGTTCGATGCCCAGGATCTCTGCCGCGAGCTCCTGAAGCTCCTTGAAATCGAGTGGGCTTGCCATACGTATTCTCCTAGTTGGCCTCAGGGCCTTTGATCACGAGCGTCGCGTTGTGGCCGCCAAAGCCGAACGAGTTCGACACAGCCACCTTGATATCTGCCTTGCGCGCCTTGTTAGGGATGTAATCGAGGTCGCACTCAGGGTCGGGGTCATCGAGGTTGATCGTCGGTGGCAGCAACCCTCTGTCCAGGGCGAGCACGCAAGCCGCTGCTTCGATGGCGCCCGCAGCACCCAGCAGATGGCCGTGCACCGACTTGGTCGAGCTGATCGCGAGCTTGTAGGCGTGGTCGCCGAAGACAGCCTTGATCGCCTTCGTCTCCGCGAGGTCGCCTAGCTTGGTCGAGGTCCCATGCGCATTGATATATCCGACATCGCTCAGCTCGACTCCGCTCTTCTCGAGCGCCCGGCGCATGGCGCGAATCGCGCCCTTGCCTTCGGGCTGAGGTGCTGTGAAGTGGTACATGTCCGCGCTGGCGCCGTAGCCCGCGATCTCGGCATAGATCTTCGCCCCGCGCTTCTTCGCGTGCTCCATGTCCTCGAGCACGAGCATCACCGAGCCCTCGCTCATGACGAAACCGTCGCGGCCGAGATCGAACGGCCGGCAAGCCTTCTCCGGCTCGTCGTTGCGCTCGCTGACTGCTTTGATCTGACAGAAGGCGCCCATCGTCAGCGGCGTGATGGTGGCTTCCGATCCACCGGCGAGCATCGCCACGGCGTCACCCCGCTTGATGATCTCCGAGGCCTCTCCGATTCCGTGGGAGCTGGAAGCGCAAGCGCTGACGATCGCGTAGTTCGGCCCGCCCGCATGACAGTGGATGGCGACGATCCCGGCCGCCATGTCGGCGATCATCATCGGCACTGTGAAAGGGCTGATGCGTTTTGGCCCTCGCTCCATGAGCTGCGTGTGGCTCTTCTCGATCTCCTCCATGCCGCCGATGCCGGAGCTGACGATCACGCCGACGTCGTCAGGGTCCATCTCGGCAGGATTGAGACCGGCGTGAGCCAGCGCCTGCTTCGACGCGCCCAGGGCGAACTGGCAGTAGCGCCCGATGTGGCGGGCGGTCTTCCTGTCCATGTAGTCCTCGGGATTGAAGCCTTTGACCTCGCCGGCGATCTTGGTGTCGAAGTTGGTGGTGTCGAAATGGGTGATCTGGCCGATGCCGGAGACGCCCTCCACCATGTTCGACCACACCGTCTCGAGATCATTCCCGATCGGCGTGATGAAACCCATGCCGGTGACGACCACACGCCGACCGTTGGAGTTGTTTGTCACGACTTGAAGCTTACCGACGCCAAGGCCTATCTACACTGGCGCCCTGTGGGAAAACAGACCCCATTCTTTGGACACGAGGTCCAATTCAGGTTCTAAAGCAGCTTGCGAAGATCCAGCGCGAGCTGCAATCGAAGGCGGCTGGCGGGGGTATCCAGGTCGGCGCCCAGGAGCTCGCGGAGCTTGTCCAGGCGATAGAGCACGGTGTGCCGGTGCAATTTGAGCGCGGCGGCAGCGTCCTTCACCGACCCTTCAGCCAGATAAGCCTGAAGCGTCTCGAGCAGCTGCTCGCGGTTGCGGGTCTTGGCCTCCAGCAGGCGCCCGAGGCTGTGGACGACGAAACGTTCGGCCAGCCGCGGGTTCTGCGCGAGCACGAGCTGCGGAATGAGCTCATCGTGTCGATGCGCCACAGCGTCGGGTCGGAGCTTGCGCCCAACCTCGATCGCCTGCTGGGCCTCGAGGTACGAGCCTGCGATCCCGCGCAACCCTGCGTGGTAGCCGCCGATGCCCGCGCGCACTCGAGCGCGCGCCGCGCCAGAGCGTTTGACCGCCTCCTTCTGAAGGCTCATCACCAGCTGCCGAGCGCCCTCGACGTCGGCGGGAGACTCGGCCGGCCACAGGATTACGAGAGTGGTTGGATCGGTGGCGTGATAGATCGCGCCTCGGGGAAGCGGCAGAGACGCCGCCACCTCGGCCAGGCCCTCTCCTCCCTGCTCGCCGTCGCGGCTCCCGATGATTAGCTTGCAAACCGCCGCGACGTATCCGGTGGGAGCGATCGGCATGTTCAGCGCAAGCGCCTGCTTCTGCAGCTCGAGATCAGAATCGAAGTTGTCGCTGATCAATGCATGGAAGAGGCGGGCACGCGCGCGTGTGCCGCGCTGCATGTGGTGCTCGCGCGCGTTGAGGTAGGTCTTGGTCACCTCGGCAGCAACCTGGTCCAGCGCGCCGAAGACGTAGTTGGCGGTCAGCATGATCGCCTCCGGAGTCGCCTCCGGGTGACCCCGCCACGCCGCGAGGATCGCGTCCCAAGCGACGCGCGCCGCGATGCGATAGGCGTTCAGGATCGGCTCGACCGACTGGCTGCTGCGAGCCTGCAGGATGCCCAGCTGGGCCACCCTGCGCAGCTCCTCAGCGGTGGCGGGGCGTGCCTCGCGAGCCGTGGCCAGGAACAGGTCGAGGCCTGCCTCGCACGCCTTGGCGATCGCCGAGCGCTGCGGCGGAACGCCAGTGGAATTGTCCCAGCGCACCAGCGTTACCACCGCACGCGCCATGTGGCGCGCCATGCCGGCGCGACGCCGCTCGAGCTCGGCCACCAGGGCAGCGGGTAGCTGCGGTGGCGGCTTGGACCGGGTGGCCAGCCTTGCCATGCTCGTGACTATACGGCCCGACGAAGCTTTAGGACACGAGGTCGAACTGCCGTGCCTGGTCTAAGCCCCGCTCCCCGCAAGGGCGAGGGAACCTAGCTGTTCTTCTTGATGAACCCCAACATCCTTCGCCAGGCGTCGTCGCAAGCGTCCTTCCACTCGGCGAAGCTGCGGTCGAAGAAGCTATGCGGTGCGCCCTCGTAGATGTGCATCTCGTGGTCCGCCTTGGCATCGGTGAGCTTCTTGTCAAAGTCGACGAACGCTTCTTGAGGGGTGAAGTCGGCGCCGGCGATGAGCAGAAGCAACGGCGCCTTCATCCTCGACATGAACGGAAGCGTCCTCTCGGGCCGGCCGTAAAAACCGATGCAGCCATTGAGACCGTCGACCAACGCCGACATGTTCCATGAGCTCGAGCCGCCAAAACAGAAGCCAACGGTGAATACGGCTTTGACAGCGCCGCCATCCTTGGTCCTGAGGTGCGCCACCGCCGCCGCAACATCGGCGCTGATGCCTTCGGGCGTGGTCTTCTCGACGTGCGGCATGAACTCGAATCCTTCACTACGATCGCCGATTCCGGCGGTGCGGCCGAAGTAGTCGATGGCGACCGCGTCGACGCCGGCTTCAGCAAAACGCTGGGCCAGCTCCTTGTAGAACTGATGAAGCCCGCGCACGTCGGGCATCACCACCATGCCGGCGCCCGTGGGCGCCGCGGCGCGGGCAAAATACGCGGCGAACTTGTTGCCGTCGGCGGCGGTGAGAACCATTTCCCCGTGATCGGAGGCCGCGCCTCCGATCGGCGGCAGAGGCGGACGCGCATCATCTGGGTAACACATGCACCCGATTGTCTAATAGATTGAGGTCGTCATGAAGAACGAGAGCACCGCCTTCACCGAAAACGACCTGCAGGGGTTCCTCGACGAGATGATCGACCACGACCGGCTGGCGCTCGCAGATCGCCTCCAGCGCGCATCAGAACGTCTGGCTGAATATGGCCCGCTGGTATCGGAAGGTCACGGCCAGGAGGGGCAGGGGGGTGCATGGAGCGCCCATGAGGTGCTGGCGCACATCGTCGTGCTGTCGAAGTTCTACGGCGTCATCTTTCACAAAGTTTCGAGCGGCAAGATGACCGAGCTCGACCTGCTCAACAATGTCGGTCTTCGCGATGCGATGGACGAGCAGATGGCGCAGATCGAGCCGAAAGAGTTGATCCGCATGGCCCTCGAAGACCATGCTCGGACGATCAAAGGTCTACGAGCTGCCGATGCTGTGTCGATGCGACGGGTGGTGAAGGTGGATGGGGGAGAGACCATGACCGCTGAGGAGGTGGCACGACTGCCGCTCATCAGCCACCTCGAGCTGCACATCGACCAGCTGATGCGGGCCCTGGCCTAGAGCGCTCCGGCGGCTCCGTGCTTGCGGAGCTCCCTCCGCAACGATTCGCCGGCCGCCTTCATCATCGCCGGGTCGGGGTGGGGATCCTGGTTGTCGAAGTCCAGGTCATGCAGCCCTCGAATCGGCACCACGTGGAAGTGGACGTGTGGCACCTCGAGCCCAACGAGCATGAGTCCGACCCTGGCCGGCTTGAAGGCGGCCATCTGCGCCTTGCCGATGGTCTGGGCGGTCGATGCGAGGTGGGTGAGAAGGCCGGGCTCAAGGTCGAGCCAGTGATCCGTGGCCGAGCGAGGCACTACCAGCGTGTGCCCAGGTCGAAGCGGTCGGTTGGACAAGAACGCGACGCATAAGTCGTCCTTCCAGACAAAGTCGGCAGGCAGCTCGCCGTCGATGATCCGACTGAAGATGGTCGCCACCGCACAAGACTAAATGGCTAGCCTTTGCCGGTGAGCGGTCCCGCCGTCGAACTGATCGATGTGTCGAAGCGGTACGGTCAGGTGCAGGCGCTGCAGAACGTCAGTCTCACCATCGTCCCCGGCGAGGTGGTCGCGATGCTGGGTCCGAACGGCGCAGGAAAGACAACGTTGATCAGCTTGATGCTCGGCACGCGAAAGCCAACGTCTGGCCAGGCGCGCCTCTTCGGCCTGAACCCGCGAGATCTCAAAGCTCGCAGCCGCATCGGTGTGATGCTTCAGGAATCGGGCGTACCCGGCATGTTGAAAGTGGATGAGATCGTCTCTCTGTTCGGGTCGTACTACCCGGCGCCACTACCGACATCACAAGCGATCGCAATCGCGGGTTTGCAGGAGAAGACGAAGAGCCTCGTCAAAGACCTGTCAGGCGGGCAACGTCAGCGCCTTTACCTCGCGCTCGCGGTGTGCGGCAACCCCGACGTGCTGTTTCTTGACGAACCCACCGTCGGCATGGATGTCGAGGGCCGACGACGCTTCATCACCGAAATCGCCGAGTATGCCGCCAAAGGCCGCACGGTGGTCCTGACTACGCATTACCTGGAGGAGGCAGACCAGCTTGCTCGAAGGGTGATCGTCATCAATCACGGCCACGTGATCGCTGACTCCACCCCCGCAGAGATCAAGTCGCGCGTGGCCGGCAAGCATGTCATCTTCCTGGCCGCGCGGCCGATTGCCGATGCAGACCTCGAAGGCCTTCCCTTGAACGGTAAGGAGATCCAAGATCATCGAGTCCGCTTGCTGACCAACGAGCCGGAGACGGTGCTTCGTGAGCTCTTTCGCCGCGGCATCGAGATGCGCGACCTCGAGGTCGCGGGCGCAGACCTGGAAGAAGCTTTCGTGGCGATGACTCATGTCGAGTTGCGGCAGTGATCGAGACTGCAGCGCGCCCAGTGACTGCTCCTCTGGTGCCGATGTTGATGAAGCAGTCGTGGGCTGAGTTCATCAAGCTCTTTCGTGTACCCGCATTCAGCACGACCAGCATCGTCCTGCCAGCGATGTTCTATGCATTCATCGGGTTGGGCCAGGCGAAGCAACCACTTGCTCCGGGGTCAAATGTGACTTTTGGGGAGTACTTCCTGGCGTCGATGGCGCTTTACGGCGTTGCCAACGTCATGGTGCTGGGGTTCGGCATCTCGCTTGCCAACGAGCGCGGACAGAAACAGGACCTGCTCATGCAGGCAACTCCTCTGCCGGCGGCGGTGTACTTCATAGCGAAGACGCTGTCGGCCCTTGTGATTGCGTTCATCGCGTTGGTGGTGTTGAGCCTGCTCGCGGCTGTGGCGGGGGGCGCGAACCTCGAAACTTCGCAGTGGGCGACGCTCTTTTTGCGGGCCATGCTGTGCTCGATTCCCTTTGTCGGCCTGGGCTTCGGGCTCGGCTACCTCGCGGGTCCGAACTCCGCGCCGGCAGTCACCAACCTCATTTACCTGCCCACTGCGTTTGCGTCGGGCCTGTTCTTTCCACTCAACCTGCTGCCACAATTCCTGCAGCACATCGCGCCGTACCTACCGCTGTATCGTGGCGCTCAGCTCGTCTGGGACTCCGTCGGAGCGCCGACGGAGGGCGGAAGCATCTCCACCGACTGGCTTTACATGGCCGGCTACACGATCGCCTTTTTCCTGCTCGCTTTCTGGGCTTACCGGCGGGATCAGGGTCGAAAGTTCAACTGAGCAAGCTGGAGAACTTGCTCGGCAGGGCAACGCCGAACGCCTCTTCGTAGCGTTTCGAGAACTCGCTGAGCGTGTATGAATGCTCTACGGTCCCCACCTGCTCGACTGCGTAGGTCGCGGCCAGCGACGCCACCCTGCCTGCCTGTCCGACATCGAGGCCGCGCAGCAGGCCGGCGACCAGGCCCGCGCGATATGCATCACCTGCGCCTGTGGGGTCCGACTCCAGCCGCGCCGGCGCCGGCGGGATGTCGACCACACCAGCGCTCGTCGCAATGCGCGAACCCTCGCGTCCAAGCGTTGTCACGACAATCTCGGCCAGCTCCATGAGGCCGTCCATCGTGCGGCCGGTGCGCTGCATGATCAGCTCGAGCTCGTAGTCGTTGCCGATAAGGATCCACGCGCCGCGTGCCCCTTCGGTGACGTCTTCCCCGGACAGCCTGGGCAGCTGGTGCGCGGGATCGAAGACAAAGGGCAGGCCCCTCTCGCGGCACTCTTTGACCAGCCGCGCCATCGCAGCGGGATCGTTGGGACCGACTATCAAGGCCTCAGCATCAGCAGGCGCGTCGTCCAGTCCAAGCATTGCGGCCCGGCCCATCGCGCCGCCGTAGTAGCCGGTCAGCTGGTTGTCGTCCAGGTCTGTCGTCGTGAAGCCTGTCGCCGTGATCTCGCCGTCCAGCAGTCTCAGGCCCTGACAATCGACGCCCCGGGCGAGCAGCCATTCGCGGTATTCGGTCGCATCGGAGCCGGCGGTTGCCAGCACTGCAGCGGAATAGCCCAGCAGCGTGAGGTTGTACGCGTAGTTTCCGGCGACCCCGCCGCGATGCTTGCGAAGGTCATCGACGAGGAAGCTCAGGTTGAGGATGTGCGCCTTGTCGGCGAGGATGTGGTCTTTGAAGTGCCCCTTGAAGCTGAGGATGTAGTCATACGCAATCGAACCGGTGCAGACGACGCTCACGGTCGGCAATCTACCTGAAATGGGAACGGCGGATCTTCGATCCGCCTGCGCTGGCGCTAAAAAAAAAGGGCGCCACGTTGGCGCCCTCATGACTTGCGTTGTTTGGTTAAGCAGCGCGGCGACGAGCTGCGGTGCGGCGGACGCGACGGATCCGGGTTGAAGTCTTGGTCGCGGCCCTGGTCGCAACCGGCTTCTTGACGGCCGGCGCGTGCTTGAACTCAGTGGCATATTCGAGCCTGCTCGCGGCCTTCGCGATGGTCCTGAAGGAGCCGTTGAAGACGCGCAGCGTGCGCTTGGCGACGCCGCCGACGACATCGCGGCGACGGGCCTGAAGCTTCACGAGCTCGAATCCCTTGATGACGACCTTCTCCGGCAGCTTGCCGTTCACTTCGACGCCGAGCACAGTGATGCGCTCAGGCATGAGGTCACTGGCGACCTTCTCGGCCTGCTTCGCTGCCTTGGTAAACCTGGCGTTGATGTTCTTGGCAACGTCCTTGGCCGGCGCCGTCGCGGCGTTCAGCCGTGCGTTGAAGCGGCGGTTGACCTTGCGCGCGGCGGGCGTGCCCTTGCGCTCGAGGCCCTTCACCTGCTTGCGCGCCGTCCCCATCGGGTCTGACGCGACTTCGCGAACTGTCTGGGCGGCGCCGAAGGCGACCTCCGCGACAGTGGTGGCCGTCTCACCGGCCGAGTCTGCGATCTGGTCGAGTTCCGTAGGCATCTCTTTTCTCCTCTTTTATTCGGGTTGACGCAACGCATCATAACGCGTCGCGTCATTTGTGTCAAGGGACAATGGCCACCGAACCTCACAGCCGATAGGCCTTATGAGGCCGTTTCCTTCATTTACCCGGGGCAAGGCGCTGGATTAGGTCTTGGGCGTAGGAGCCGAAGATGTCGTAGTGAGCGACCTTCCTGCGCTTCTCGGGCTGGATCCATTCCGGCCGCAAACCGTGCCGAAGGCCCCATTCCTCGAGCACAGGGCGCAACCCGATGACGTGGAGGAAAGGCCGTTCGCGCATCATGCCCCGGATCGTGGAGCCGTGATAGTGGTCGAAGTTGCGGTGGACCGCGATGCCGCCGGCTTCCGCAAAAGCGATCGCCTCTTTGATCTCGCGACGATCGAAATATTGCTCCTTGAGCGGCGCGGCGCCGGTCACCTTTGCGTCGCTGGGACCCGTACTCGCGCATCGGCACAGATCGGCCTGAACGCGCACAGAGTGCAGGGGCGTTCTGAGTGCTCGGGACCGAGAGCGAAATCGCCGGCGACGATGCGCGAGGTGGCGGCGGCGATCCTGGCCTCGACTGCCCGATCGTCAGGCGCGACCTCGATCACGTGCCCACGACGAAGGTCGAAAAGAAGCAACCGAGGCTCCCGGCCACCCGGCAGCAGCCCTCGATGCGCCGCAAGCCCGTATAGCCGAAGCTGCATCGAGTACGCCTCGATCTGCCGCGCATCAAGCGTCGCGTTCGTCTTGTAGTCGACAAGCGTCGCCTGGCCGTCGACCTCGCAGACCCGATCGACGAACCCCCTGATCCGCGCCTGTCCCAGTCGAAGGTTGAACTCGAGCTCCACTCCAAGAGTCGGCGCGGTGGCAAGAGGGTGTTGGAGGTAGCGCGCCAGAATGTCACGCCCGGCCACCGGGCCTTGATAGATCCCGAGCAGGTCCCCTCCGATCGAATGCCAGGCGGCAAGCGCCGCGTGCACTGCGGCCCCTAGCTCGCTCGACCCTGAGGCACGCACGAATTCGGGCAGCATCTCGTCGGGCGGAGCGGGCACTCCCCAAACCGTGCGGAATCGGTAGCGGACTGGACAGGCCTCGAAATCGTTGAGCTGCGAGAAGCTCAGATCGATCCCGGTATCCACCCTGGGTCGAAGCGCCTCCTCGCGCGGGCGGATGTGCTGCCACCTTTCGAGGACGGCCTCAACGACGGCCGGGCCGTCCGCGCCCGATCCGTCGGCCACTCGTATGACCGGCAGCTCGAGCTGCTCAGCCTCTACGACGGTCGCAGCATCAGGGTGCGCAAAAGCCCAGCTGAGGATCTCGGCAAAATGGTCGACCTCGCCGTTGGCGCCAAGGTCGATGTCACGAGGGGACTGCTCCTCCCTGGTGGCGGTCACGTACAGAGCGTCTTTGGTCCGCGTGAGCCCCACGTAAACGATGCGCCTGCGTTCGCCCATCGCCAGGGCTACCGCGGGGGTGCCGGGCGATGTCTCCTTGAAGCGAGGATGCTTGTCGCCTCGCCAGTTCTTCATGACGAAGCCCAGGTTGTCGGGGTCGAAGAAGAGGCGCTCGGTGTCGCGTGGTCGCGGCGGCCGCAGGTTGACCAGGAAGACGACCGGAAACTCCAGGCCCTTCGCCGAATGAACCGTCAGCAGCGAAACGGCGTCCGTCGTGGCCGATTCCTCCGCCGCCTCGCCGACCGGCAGCTCTGCATCGATCACCTGGTCCAGGTGGCGCACGAAGTCGCCGATGCCTGCAAGCGCGAGGTCGCGCTCGAAGCGCGACGCGAGCTGAAAGACCTTCCGCAGGTTGAGCAGCGCTCGAGGGCTGCCGTCTCGTTGGGCGCGGAGCTCGGCCCAGCGCAGGTATCCCGTTTCTTCGAGTAGCCGGTTGAGGACGTCGGCCACTGTCAGCGCATCCCGCAGCCCGCCGAGTCGGTCCGTCAGCTCGATGAGCCGCACGGCCTGCGCTGCGACCTTCGGCTCCATCTCCGGAAAGCCTTCGCGCCCCGACTCTTCGAAGCAATCCCGAAGGCGCATCCCGCTGCGGCCGAAGCGCCGCGCCGCAAGCCGGTACATACCTTTGTCTGCAAGCCGGACGATCGGCCCTTGAAGCACCCTGACGAGCGCGCCATCGTCCATCGGGTTCTCGGTGAGCCTGAGCAAGGCGAGGACATCCTTGATCTCCTGGCGATCGAAGAAGCCCGAGCCTCCGCTGGTGAGGTAGGGGATGCCCTGGCGGCGGAGCTCGTCCTCAAACTCCCGCGGGAGCATGCGGATCGAGTGCGCGAGGATCGCGATGTCGGAGAAGGCGCGGCCGCCCACGTTCAAGCGGCGAATGGTCTCCGCCACCGACCGGGCTTCGGTCCGCGAGTCGGGGGCCATCATCACAGTCACCGGCCGGTCACCCGAGCCTCGCATGGCGACAAGCTCCGGCTCTGAGGCGAAATCCGGGTCGCGGCGGATGAAGTCGGTCGCGCAGTCGAGGATCTGCTGGTAAGACCGGCGATTGTGGGTCAGCGGCAGGCGGCGACCGGTGAAGCGTGTGCGGATGTTCTCGATCTCCGCGTCGCGCCAGCCATAGATCGATTGCTTGGCATCCCCGACCGCGGAGACGTTGCCGAATTCGTCCGCGGCCAGCAACCTGATCAGGTCCAGCTGGATCCTGTTCGTGTCCTGGAACTCATCGACCAGCAGGTAGCGGAAACGCTCGCGGCATCTGCGGCGAAACTCGGGAACACGCTGCAGCGCATCGATCACCTCGAGGATTAGGTCGTCGAAATCGCGAAGGTTCTCGGCGCGCAGGGCATCCTCGTAGGTCTTGTAGACGAGGTGCAGCACCCCGATCGCTTCGAGCTCTGCATGTGCCGCGTCGCTGCCGGAGGCTCCGTCGAAAGATGCGTCCCAATGCCGGCCGTGCAGCTCGATGGCCCGGGCTCGGAACCCTTCGGGGCTGATGCCTCGACCTTTCAGCTTCAGCAGGAACCGAAGGCCTGAACGCAAGAGGTCGTCGAGATCGTCAACCGACAGCGCGGTGAACGAGTCAGGGTCGAGGGGAGCCGCGGTGCCGCTTCGCAGACGCGCGACGAGGCGCTGCTCGAAGAGTCGCTGCCCTGTCTCGTCCAGAACCCTCAGCTCGCGCGGCGCGCCAACGAGGTACGCGAACTCGTCCAGAAGCCGCGCGCAAGTCCCGTGGAAGGTTCCGATCCAGGCGCCGTCCAGCACCTCGGGGCCAAACTGCGGTCGTCGCTCGGCCAGCTCGCGGGTTATCCGCTGGCGCAGCTCCTCAGCCGCGCGGTCGTTGAAGGTGACTGTGAGGATCCGATCGGGCGCCACTCCCTGCTCGACCAGCCAGCAGAACCGCTCGGTTGCGGTGAACGTCTTGCCGGTGCCTGGACCGGCGGCGATCAGGAACGCGCCGTCCGGCCCGGCGTGGGCCGCCGCCTTCTGCTCTGGGCTCAGAGTCATTCGGGGGGCGCGCCTCCATATGGGCAGATGGCCGCGTGCGGGCAGCTGCCGAAGCGAGACACGCAGGTCCCGGCGAGTTCGCGCGGACCCGGCTCGAAGTGGCCCCCCTTGATCCCCGCGATCGCCGTCATGACGACGGCACGGCTGCGCTCGAGGTCCTGAGGGGTCAGCGCCTTCTCGCGATACTCTTTGAGGCCCACGGGCTGCCCGACGGCGAAGATGTCCTGCCGCATATCCCTCCAGACC
>JBGQGI010000019.1:0-11472 GCA_041497375.1 Candidatus Dormibacteraceae bacterium
ATCGTGAGCGCGCCCTGCATCGCCCGGGCCGCCATCAACATCTCGGGCACGAAGAAGTCGCCTTTCTCGAACCGCCGGCCGACCTCTTCGAGAGACGGAATCAGCGCTTTGAACAGGATGTCCATCGGGTCCATTCCGAGGGCAAGCCCCTCCTCGGTGGCCTTCTTGACCTCTGGCGCGCGGCCGTTGAGGGTGTCGTCGAACAGGCTGACGCGAATCTCCTCTTCCCGGCTCATGCCGATCCTCCTGATTTCACGAGGTTACGAACCGCCGATGCCCGCACTTCCAACTTTGAAGCCCAGGCATGTTTGGGGGTGAGAGGTCGGTTTGTGTTGCGCATTGCTCAACAGATGCTCAGAGGCCAACAAGTCTAGCCCTGGGTCGCATGGCTCGCAAGCTTGTATTGTTGCGCAGTGAGCAACGGCGCCCCGCGAGACGCTGGCATTGTCCGCTCCGTGGACCGGGCCGTGGCCATCCTCGACCTCCTGGCGCGCGACGGCTGGCGTGCCGGCGCCGAGGTCGCCCGCGACCTGGGCGTCCACCGTTCCACCGCCCTTCGGCTTCTGAGCACCCTCGAGCGCCACGCGCTGGTCGAGCGCGACCCACGGACCTCGAAGTACCGGCTGGGACGGCGCCTGCCGCAGCTCGCCAGCGTCGTCACTGGTGAGCTCGACCTCCGATTCGTGGCCCGCCCCGTGTGCGAACGCCTCGCGGCCACAGTCGGCGAGACGGTGACGCTGGACGTGCTCGACGCCGACCAGATCGTTCCCATCGAACAGGCGACCGGCTCGACCTCGGTGGTGAGTGTCAACTGGCTCGGCCGCCGCACCCCGGTTCACTGCACCGCAAGTGGAAAGGTCATGCTGGCTTTTGCCCAACCGGCGGTCAGGGAAAGGCTGCTGTCACGGCCGCTCGAGCCGAGGACCCCACACACCATCGTCGGCCGCGGGGAGCTCGAAGAACAGCTGGCCGCGGCGCACGAAGCAGGCTTCGCGCGCACATTCCAAGAGCTGGAGATGGGGCTCAATGCCATCGCCGCGCCCGTCTATTCGGCGCACGGCGAGGTGGTGGCCGCGATCGACGTCTCCGGCCCCGCCCACCGCATGCGCGAGGGCGACCGCCCTGAGCTGGTGGACCTGACACGCGAGGCGGCGGCCGACCTGTCGCGCCGTCTGGGCTATCGCAGCCTGGCGACTGGCGGGCTCAACACCAACCCTTAACTGGATTCCCCCCACTCCTACCCCGCGCCCTCCTTGCAACAGCGTCGTGGAGGGAGCATCATGGCGGCTGCAAACCTGGATGTGCGGCATCCACGCAGGTCACCGGCCAACAGAATTGGGGAGCTAAGGCATGAACTGGCATCGGATCCATCGGCTCGGCCTCGTCGTCGGAATCATCACGTTATTGGCAGCGGCTTGCGGCGGCACAACAACCACCACCGACAACTGGGGCACGGCCACCTCGGCAGCGGGCAACGGCGGCATGGACGCGCTGATCGCCGCAGCGAAGAAGGAAGGCACGCTCAATCTCATCGCGATCCCGCGGAACTGGGCCAACTACGGCGCCATCATCGATGGCTTCAAGGCCAAGTACGGCCTCAAGATCGACTCGGCCAACCCTGACGGCAGCAGCCAGGAAGAGGTGACTGCGGTCCAGAACCTGGCCGGCACCAACAAGGCGCCTGACGTGCTTGACGTGGGCATGGCCATCGCGCTGGCCAACACAACCCTGTTTGCGCCTTACCAGGTGGAGAAGTGGAATGACATCCTGCCGGCCCAGAAGGAGCCGACGGGTCTGTGGTTCCAGGACTACGGCGGCTTCATGGCAATCGGCTACGACTCGAGCAAAGTGCCTACCATCACTTCGATAACGGACCTGTTGGGCTCCGGCTTCAGGGGCAGGGTGGCCCTCAACGATGACCCGACCAAGGCGAACGCGGCTTTGAACGGCGTGATGATGGCGAACCTCGCAGTGGGCGGCACTCTGGACGACATCAGCAAGGGCGTGGACTTCTTTCACCAGCTGAACCAGAAGGGCAACTTCGTGCCGGTGAAGGCGACCACCGCCACTGTCAAAAGTGGCCAGACGCCAGTAGTGTTCGACTGGGACTACCTCAACGCAGACCACGGCAAGGGTCTCGCCGGGTGGAAGGTGTTCGTTCCGTCGAACGCAATCCTCGGCGGGTACTACGCGCAGGCGATCAACAAGCAGGCTCCCCACCCGGCTGCCGCGCGGCTCTGGGAGGAATACCTCTACTCCGACGAGGGCCAGAACCTCTGGCTCAAGGGACTCGCGAGACCGGTGCGGATGGCCGCGATGACCACCGCCGGAACGGTCGACCAAACGGCGGCCGCCGCGCTGCCGCCTGTGAATGGCACCCCAGTTTTCTTGAGTGACGCTCAGGCCAACGCGGCCAAGGCTTACCTAGCGACTCATTGGGCCCAGGCCATCGGTTGACAGCAGCCGGTAGTTCGGTAGTCAACTCCGCCGGTCGCCCAGTCGCTGGGCGCCGGCGGCTCCCACTTTCCTGGGTGGGCGCGGTCCCATTCCTGGGTTACGTCTCGACATTTCTCCTGCTGCCGACCGGGATCGGTGTCGCGGGAGCGTTCGTCGCCGCGGACGGCGGCCTGACGCTCTCAAACTTCAACGGGCTCAGCCAGCCGTTCATCATCACCTCGTTCGTCAACAGCCTGGTCGTGTCAGCCGCGACTGCCGCGATTGGCGCTATCGGGGGCGCGATCCTGGCCTATGCGGTGGTGACCGGCAACCCAAAGGGGTTGCTGCGCCGCCTCGTTACGTCGGCCTGCGGGGTGCTGGCCCAATTCGGCGGTGTGACCCTCGCATTCGCATTTATCGCAACCATCGGCGGGGCGGGTTTTATCACGGTTTGGCTGCTCGACCACGGCATCGACATCTACGCGAACGGACTTTGGCTGTACAAACTGCCCGGGCTCATACTCGTGTACACGTATTTCCAGATCCCCCTGATGGTTCTCGTCTTCCTGCCCGCTCTTGACGGCGTCAGGCCCCAATGGCGGGAGGCGACGGAGACACTGGGTGGTAACACCTGGCATTACTGGCGCTACGTGGCCGGCCCACTTCTGGCGCCGGCTTTCCTGGGGGCGACGCTGTTGCTCTTTGCGAACGCCTTCTCTGCGTATGCGACCGCGAACGCCCTGATAAACCAGGGTGGAATCGTCGTTCCCATACAGATCGGCAACGCTCTCACCAGCGAGGTTGGGCTCCACGATCCTGGACTGGCCAAAGCGCTCGCCTTGGGAATGGTGGTGATTGTTGCGGTGGTCATGGGGCTGTACGCGGTGCTGCAGCGGAGAACGGCCAAATGGTTGGTGTAAACACGCAGGTCTGGGGCTCGTAGCTTGAACCGCTCGCGCCGTCTGAAGCTGCAAGCGTTCCGCATTGTCGTATTCGTGCTGGCCGGGTTGTTCTTCTTGGTCCCGCTTGGGGCGATGTTCGAGTTTTCGACCCGTGGCGTCGCCCTCAACTCCCCGCGAACCCTGGACTCATGGACCGGCATCGTGACCTACCCAGGCCTCGTTGCCCCGGACGATACGGGCGCGCGAGCCATCGTCGACTCGTTGGAGCTTGCGGCGATCACCTCGATCGCAATGCTGGTCCTGCTCCTGCCGACGATGGTCTGGGTTCGCTTGCGGCTCCCGGGGCTGAGCCGTGTCATCGAGTTCATCTGCCTTCTGCCCCTGACCATCCCGGCGATCGTGCTGGTCGTTGGATTGGTTCCCCTGTATCGGTGGATGCTGATCAATGTCAGCGACTCGATCCTCTTGCTTTCCGTCGCGTACTTGATACTCGTGTTGCCCTACGCGTACCGAACGCTCGCTACTGGCCTTGCCGCGATTGACGTCAAGACCCTGTCGGAGGCGGCACGAAGCCTTGGCGCGGGTTGGGGCACTGTCATGTGGCGTGTCATCACGCCAAATATGTCGGGGGCAATTCTGAACGCGTCCCTACTGTCCGTCGCCTTGGTCCTGGGCGAGTACACATTCGCTAACCTGCTCAACTACTTCAATCTCCAGGTTGCGATCCAACACTTGGGGCGGGCGAACGCCGGGGTTTCGATCGCCGTCGCGGTCGCCTCACTGCTGTTCGCCTTTGTGCTTCTGACGGTGCTGTCATTTATCGGCGTGGCTCGCCGCTCGGCCCGGGCGAAACCACGTGCAGCCGACCCGAAGCTCGAAGCGGTCTGGGGACAGAAGGCCTGACGTGGCTGTCACAACCCCGGCAACCCGTGCCGGAGTCGAGGTGCGGCTCGAGGGCCTGCGACGCAGGTACGCGGGAGTGACGGCCCTTGACGGTCTCGATTTGACTCTCGCTCCAGGCGAGCTGGTCGCATTGCTCGGGCCCTCTGGATGTGGAAAGACCACGGCTCTTCGCCTGGTGGCGGGTCTGGACCAGGCTGACGAAGGCCGCGTTGTGTTCGGCGGCCAGGACGTTACAGGCCTGCCTGCGAACAAGCGTGACGTTGGGATGGTTTTCCAGGCTTACTCCCTTTTCCCACACATGGTTGCGTGGGAGAACGTCGCCTTTGGGCTCCAGATGCGAAAAGTCGGCGCTGCCGAGCGCAAACGCCGTGCGCTCGAGGTGCTCGACCTGGTCGGCCTTGCGGCATTTGCGAATCGGTACGCGATTCAGCTTTCCGGAGGACAGCAGCAGCGCGTAGCCCTGGCGCGAGCACTCGCGATTCAGCCGAAGGTGCTCCTGTTGGACGAACCTCTGTCCGCCCTCGATGCGAAGGTTCGCTCACGGTTGCGCGACGAGATCCGCCGCGTCCAGCTGGAAGTTGGAATCACGACACTGTTCGTCACGCACGACCAGGAGGAGGCCCTTGCCATCTCCGACCGGGTAGGGGTGATGAACAAGGGCAGGCTGGAGCAGCTGGGCCCACCCACCGATGTTTACTCGCGGCCGGCAACGCCTTTCGTTGCCGAGTTCGTCGGTCTCACCAATCGGATGGCCGGCGTGGTGCGAGGCGGCGAGGTCGAGGTGAGGGGAGCGCGACTGCCCATCGTCCAGCCCGATGCCGCGGACGGCCCCGCGATCGCACTCGTCCGGCCGGAGACCGTGTCGCTCGCCATCGAAGCGGACGCCACCCCTGGGGCGTTGGTCGGCAACGTCATCGCCACCTCATTTCTGGGGGCCACAAGCCGGATCACTGTCGACCTTGGAGATGAAACTGTCTTGGCCCAGATGACGACGGCCGACGCGACGAAAATGCCGCCTGGAACCCGGGTCCGCCTGGTCTTGCGCCCAGACGCGGTTCTCATCGCGAGGGACGAGGCAGCCGCGACCGAAGCGTGAGCAGCCGGCCGCCGGCGCTCACATTGCGCCACCGCCTGGACGCCGGGCCGGTTCAGCGAAAAGGGGCGATCGCGTCCTATCACTCGGTCGCAGAGGTCGATGGCGAGCCCCACTCGATTCGTTCGGAGCTCGTCGGCGAAGCCGCTGCTGCAAGCGTCAAGACCGATGGCAGGGCGATCGCGTGCTTCGGGCATATCACAGATTTGCACGTGACCGATGTGGACTCGCCGGCGCGCTGCGAGTTCATCAACCGGGAATATGCCGACGCGCGATTTCGCGAAATGCTCCCGATGTTCCGCGCTCAAGAGGCACTCAACGCGCACGCCATCGACGCGCTGGTTCAGACGATCAATCGGATCAATGGCGGCCCCGTGACCGGCCGGCCTCTGGAGCTCGTCGCCATGACCGGGGACGCCGTCGACAACGTGCAGAGCAACGAGCTCGCTGCTTTCATGGCGCTTCTCGATGGTGGCCTGGTGCAGCCCAACTCGGGCGGACGGGTGTATGAGGGTGTGCAATCAACAGGCTGGCCGGATGATTTCTTCTGGAAGCCCGACGGTTCGCCGGAGGAAGACCAATACCAGAAGGCTCTCGGCTTTCCACAGATGTCCGGACTTCTCGAGCGCGCCCTACACCCGTTTCAGGCCGACGGCCTGAGCCTGCCGTGGATCGGCTGCCACGGCAACCACGAGGAAGTCTGCCAGGGCGTCGGGATCGTGAACGGCGCGCTTGCCGCCGCGGCCGCCGGCCCGCGAAAGCCTTTCCGTCTTCCTGCTGGCATCAACTTCGACAACGTGGTCGAGCAGTTCGTCCAGCGGCCCGAAGTTTTCATGTCGGGTCCTTACGTCGACGTGACGCCCGACCGCGACAGGCGACCGTTCAGCCTTGGCGAATTCCTTGACGCGCACCTGCAGTCCGGCAACGAGCCACAAGGCCACGGATTCACGCAAGAGAACCTCGACGCAGGGTCGGCGTATTACGTTCACGACACGCCGGCTGTGCGATTCATCACGCTCGACACTGCTTGCCCGGGCGGTGGTGCGGAGGGATGCATAACGGCCGCGCAGCTGCACTGGCTGGAGCGGCGGCTCGAGGAGGTGCACTCGTCTTTCCGATCCCGAGACGGCTCGGTTGTCCGGTCGTCGAATGAGGATCGCCTTGTCGTCATCCTGTCGCACCACCCGTTCGCCACGCTGACCAACCGAAGGCCGCACCCGTCCGGTGACCGTGGCGGTCAAGACGACCCGGGTTCGGTCCATTCGGATCCGCGCCGATTGATGGAGACGCTTTTGAGATTCGGCAACGTAATGCTGTGGTTGAACGGCCACATCCACGCCAATCACGTTCAAGGCCATCGTGACGAAAGCCACGATGGGCGAGGCTTCTGGGAGGTCACCACGAGCTCCGTCGTCGACTGGCCTTGCCAGGGGCGGGTGGTCGAGATCTTCGAGGCGGGCGATGGCCTGCTTGCAGTCGCTTGCACGATGGTCGACCACGAGGGGTCGGAGCTCGGCGCGATTCACCGGGAGCTGGCCGGCAATGAGCCGGGCGCGGGTTTCAACTCGGGCCGGGCCGGGACTCCGCTGGACCGGAACGTGATCCTCCCCGTTCGGTCCCCTTTTCCTGCGGCCGGGCGCCGCAATTGAAGTCGTTGCGCGGAGCGCGACGGTATCTTAGACACCGAGGGCGTGGTCGGTGAGGTGGGGGTGGTGACGATCGCCGGGGCCGGCGCGTGGCGTCTGGGCCGTATCGACGGGCCCAGCCGGCAGGCTCTGCTGGCGTTCCTACGCTCGCCCCGCTACGAGGTCCTTCCCACCGAGGACGTTGAAGACAGGGTCCTGGCAGTCGTCCCCCGCGACGTGACGATCACAGTCACCGCCTCTCCTCGCCGCGGGATCGAAGCAACGATCGACCTGGCCGAGCGCCTCGGCCGTCACGGCTACCAGGTCGTGCCCCACATCTCCGCCCGCCTCATAAGAGATGACGCGCACCTGCGCGAGGTGCTGGGGCGGGTGGCGGCAATCGGCCGGCGCGAGATCTTCGTCATCGCCGGCGATGCCAAGGAGCCCGCAGGCCAGTTCCCCGATTCAGTCTCCCTGTTGACGGCGCTGGCGGCGGAGCCGCATGGGATGCGCGAGATCGGGGTCACCGGCTATCCCGAACGCCACAGCTTCATCGATGACGACCTCACCATCCAGGCTATGTGGGACAAGCGGCGCATCGCGACCTACATCGTCAGCAACCTTTGCTTCGATCCTCGCGTCGTGAAGAAGTGGATTGCGCGCGTTCGGCGCCGCGGCGTGCGACTGCCCATCCACATCGGTCTCGCGGGGGTCGCCGATCCGGCCAAGCTTCTGCGCATCTCCACCCGGATCGGTGTCGTCGACTCGGCCCGCTTTCTGCGCGGCCACTCCAACTGGTTCCTGCGCATGGTTCAGCCCGGTGGCTACGATCCCGGCCGCTTCACAACCGGCCTGCTGCCCGACCTGGCGATGCCTGATCGGAAAGTTGCAGGGCTTCACGTGTTCACGTTCAACGAGATCGAGCCGACCGAACGCTGGCGCCAGGAGACCCTGGCTCGGCTCGCGGCGGCCTGAAAGGAGGCAGGTTCATGGCTGTCACGTTCCCCACCGACCTCGAGATCGCCCGTCAGGCTCGCCTGCTGCCGATGCCCGACATCGCAGCCAAGATGGGCATCGGATCGCACCTGCTCGAACCATATGGGTACGACGTTGCGAAGATCAGGCTCGAGGCGATCGACGAGCTCGCATCACAGCCGAAGGCGAAGTATGTGGTCGTGTCAGCGATCACTCCGACGCCGTTGGGCGAGGGGAAGACGACAACGACTGTCGGCCTGGGCCAGGCCCTGTCGCTCATCGGCAAGCGCGCAACCATAGCCATCCGTCAACCGTCGATGGGACCGACCTTTGGCATCAAGGGCGGCGCCGCGGGAGGAGGGTACAGCCAGGTTGTGCCGATGGAGCGATTGAACCTTCACCTCACGGGCGACATGCACGCGATCACGGCCGCGCACAACCTGCTCGCAGCGATGATCGACAACCGGATCCACCACCACGAAACGCTCGTCGATCGCGACAGCGTCACGTGGCGCCGTGTGCTGGATGTCAGCGACCGCGTGCTGCGAAACGTCATCGTCGGCCTCGGTACGCGCGAGGACGGTGTGATCCGCCAAACCGGTTTCGACATCACGGCGGCCTCGGAGGTCATGACAGTGCTGGCGCTCACCACTTCGCTGCGCGACATGCGCCAGCGGCTGGGCCGGATCGTGATCGGCAATACGACTGAAGGCAAGCCGATCACGGCGGAAGAGCTTTCAGCGGCCGGCGCGATGACCGTGATCCTGCGCGATGCGATCAAGCCCAACCTGCTCCAGACGCTCGAGAACACGCCGGTCCTCGTCCATGCGGGGCCTTTCGGAAACATCGCCACCGGTAACTCATCGGTGATTGCTGACCTGATCGGCATACGCTGCGGCGACTTCCTTGTCACCGAGGCGGGCTTCGGCGCCGACATGGGCGCCGAGCGCTTCTTCAACATCAAGTGCCGCGCGTCAGGCCTCGAGCCCGATGCCGCGGTCGTCGTGGCCACAGTGCGCGCGCTGAAGGTGCACTCGGGCCGCTTCCGGGTGGTGGCAGGGAGGCCGCTGCCGCCGGAGATGGTGAAGGAGAACCCCGACGATGTATGGGCAGGCGCTGCCAACCTCCGTAAGCAGGTCGAGAACATACAGATCCATGGCGTGACGCCCGTCGTCGCGATCAACGCATTTCCGACCGACCACCCCTCGGAGCAGGCTGCGGTCCGTGAGATTGCCGAAGAGCTTGGTGTGCGCTCGGCGGTTTGCAACAACTTTGCCGAGGGCGGCCGAGGCGCCACCGAGCTGGCCGAGATCGTGGACGAGGCGGCGCACGAGCCGAGCTCGTTCCACTTCCTGTATCCGTCGGAGGCGAGCCTCAGGGAAAAGATCGAGACCGTGGCCACCAAGGTGTACGGCGCCGACGGCGTCGAGTACTACCCGCCGGCCGCGGAGCAGATCGACTCTTACGAGCGCAACGGCTTTGGCAGGCTGAGCGTCTGCATCGCCAAGACTCACCTGTCGATCTCCTCCGATCCGAAGCTAAAGGGAGCACCGACGGGTTGGAAGCTTCCGGTGCGCGAGGTTCGAGCCTCCGTGGGCGCCGGGTTCGTCTACCCGATCTGCGGCGACATGCGAACAATGCCCGGCCTCCCGTCGAGCCCAAACGCGGTGCGCATCGACATCGATGAGAAGGGGGAGATCATCGGTCTGTCCTAGCGCAACGGATGTAAGCTCACCGTGCGCCGACTGGTCAGATTATGTCTGGTTCGACAGAGCACCGATGACTCGATGGGCCGACGAGCACGGACAAGCACGTTTCGAGCACTCACTCCTGACCACTCCGATCGGGCGCCGCTCATTTCTGAAGGGAGCAGGCGTCGTCGGCCTTGCCGGCCTCGCCGGCCCGTTCGTCGCTTGCGCTCCTTCTCAGAGCACAGCCGCCGCCACCCCTTCACCTTCCGGGTCTGCCTCACCGACCGGCCGGCCGCCCGAAATCCCGATCAAGCATGTGATCATCGACGTCCAGGAGAACAGGTCATTCGATCACTACTACGGGCACGCGCCATTCGCCGGTAGTTATGGAATTCCGGCCGGGTACAAGCAGCCGAATGGGCGCGGCGGATTTGTCAGCCCTCATCATTTGACCAGCCGGACCACAAGGGACATAAGCCACTGGTGGAGCGAGACGCATCGCGAGTACAACGGCGGGGCGATGGACGGGTTCTACACGACCGACGGGCCCAATGCACTCGGCTATTACACTGCGGCGGACCTAGCCTTCTATTACAGCTTGTTCGAATCGTCGACTCTCTGCGTCAACTATTTCTGCTCGGTACTGGGCCCGACCTATCCAAACCGTTTCTACCTGGTCGCTGGGACGTCCGGCGGAATCACCAACAACAGCGTGTATGGCTACGGCATGTTCGACTACCCCATCATTCTCGACCTGCTTGAGGCTGCCCGCGTGAGCTGGAAGATCTACAACATCGGCTTTGACAACGTCACAGCCGGCGACTCGGACAACGTCTTCGTATTCTGGAAAAGGTGGGCGCACGATCCACGAACCGTTGCCGGTAAGAATGACTATCTGAAGGACCTGCAGCTTGGCCACCTGCCCCAGGTATCGTTCATCGTCCCGAGCTTTCCCAGGCACTGGGACGAGCATCCGCCGGCCGACATCGCCATCGGGATGGGTATACAGAAGGAGCTCATCACTGCATTTAAGCGATCGACCGCCTGGTCTAACTCCGTCTACATCCATACATACGACGAAGCCGGCGGATTCTTCGACCACGTCCCACCACCGCAGGTCGATGCGTTCGGGCTGGGCATTCGTGTGGCGACCTGGGTGATCTCGCCGTTTGCCCGTCCGCGCCACCTCGAGCCAGCGCTGTACGAGCACGTCTCGATACTCAAGTTCATCGAGGCTGTTTTCGGTCTGCCCACACTGGCGTCTGTCAACCACCTGTTCGACTCTTCCACTCCCGGCGGCCCGAACTACGAAGCGTCAGGCGGTCAGGCCACCGGCCCGCCCGCCCCCCCTCGGGACGGTATGGCCGCGATCGGGAACCTGATGGAGTGCTTCAGCTTCTGATCGATCCCTGATCCGACTGTCGACGGCGCTCCACTGCTTCGGACAGAAGCGTCGCGAGGTCGATGACCTGCAGCTTCGCCCCCGTTTCGCGCACGCCGTCGTCGAGCATCACCGTGCAGAACGGACAGGCGACCGCGAGGGTGTCAGCACCGGTGCCGGCGGCCTCACGCACGCGCTCCTCGTTGATCGGACTGCCGCGCTTCTCCTCCATGAACATGCGCGCTCCGCCGGCCCCGCAGCAGAAGGTCCGCTGCCGGTTGCGCGGCATCTCCACGGCCTGACCTGACGCGGCCACCAGCTCCCGCGGCTCATCGACGACGTCGTTGTGGCGAGCCAGATAGCACGAGTCGTGGTACGTGATCTTCCTATCGCCTGCGAGCGGCTTGAGCCGGCCCTCGCGGACGAGCCCTGCCAGGAACTCCGTGTGGTGGACCACCTCGTAGCG